>CAYGXT010000054.1:0-11752 GCA_964353695.1 uncultured Myxococcaceae bacterium | reverse complement strand
CGATCCGGCCTCGCCCGTCTCGAGCGCGCCGCGCCGCCACGGCGGCAGCGCCACGAGCGCGCGCGCCTCGAAAGAGCCGCTGCGTGCCAGCGCAGCCAGCAGCCGGACGCGCGCAGCCTCATCGAAGGCAACGAGCCAGAGAGCGTGTGCCTCGCAGTCCCCCTGCAGCACAGGGAACAGCGATTCCGGCGGGAGGTCGAGCATGGCGGCCGCTGGAGCCACGCCACCCGGCGACGTCTCCAGCACCGCGAAATCTGCCCCGCGCAGCCGCAGGCGGGGCGGGACCAGCAGCCCCTCGGTCTCCGGGAGCGAAGCGGCGACGCGGACCCCCGGCGCCACTACACGGCCCGGATCGCGCTCGACGAAGCCATCGACACGCACGGCACCGCCGCGCACGGCGCGCGCGAGCACGGCCTCCCCCGCCCGGGGAAAGGCCCGGACGAGCAGCGTGAGATTCGGGAGCGGAGAGCCCGGCGCCCGGAAACGGAACGAAGCCATGGCGGGCTTGTACCGCGAAGCTCTCTCCGGCGCACTCCGGCGGCTCCGGCGCCGCCCGAGGCCGGTACACTCGCGACGATGTCCGTCCCCGAAGCGGCCGACGCCGCCGCGCTGCTGCTGCGCACGCTTCCGCCCGCCGTCTCGGCTCTCGCGGCCCGCCTGCGCGCGGCGGGGCATGAGGCGTTCCTGGTTGGCGGCTGCGTACGCGACGCCCTGCGAGGCGAGCCGATACGGGATTTCGACCTCACCACCTCTGCGGCGGCCGAGGCCGTGCTCGCGCTCTTCCCGCGCGCGATACCGACGGGCCTGCGACACGGAACGGTGACGATCCCAACCGAGGCAGGGCCGGTCGACGTCACGACCTACCGCGCCGGCCCCAGCCTCGAGGTCGACCTCGCCCACCGCGACTTCACGGTGAACGCCATGGCCGTCGATCCGCGTACGGGCGCACTCATCGATCCCTGGGAGGGCCGCAGCGATCTCGCCGCCGCTCGCTTGCGCGCCGTCGGCAGCGCGGCCGACCGCCTGCAGGAGGATCCGCTGCGCGCACTCCGTGCTGCGCGTCTCGTGGCCACGCTCGGCCTCGCGCCGGATCCGGCCCTGGAGGTGGCCCTGCCCGCGGCAGGAGAAAGGCTTGGCGGCGTCGCGCGGGAGCGCATTCGCGCGGAGCTGGAAGCGCTGCTCTACGGCACGCGAGCCGGGGACGGCCTCGCCCTGCTTGCCCGTACCGGGATCGCGCAGCGACTCGCGCCGGGCGTGCGTGAGGACGCGCCGGCCGTGGTGGCAACGCTCCCCAGCGATCTCGTATTGCGCCTCGCGGCCTGGCTCCGGGGCACGCGCGCAGCGGCGATCCTTGCCGCGCTCCGTTTCCCGCGGCGTCTCGCGCAGCCCGTCGTACTGCTGCTGCGGCTACACCCCGTGGAAGTCGGCGTGGAGCCGGAGAGCGACACATCCGTGCGTCGCTTGCTGCAGCGAGCGGGCGAGGAGAACGTGGTCGCACTGATCACGCTGCGCCGTGCCGAACTCGCCGCGGCGGACGTCTCGGGCAGCGCTGGGGCCGACACAGCGAGCTGCGAGTCGCGCGACATCACCGCCACGGCCACCCGGGCCCGGCTCGATGCCCTAGAGGCAGCCCTCGCCCGCGTCCGGGCCGCCGGCACGCTGGCCCTGCACCGCTTCGACCTCGCTCTCGATGGCGAGGCCGTGATGCAGGCCCTCGACTGCGGCCCCGGCCGTGTCGTCGGCGCGGCGCTGCGCTTTCTCACGGAGCGCGTGCTGGAGGATCCCGCCTGCAACACGCCCGAACATCTGCGCGCGCTGCTGGCTGAATGGGAGCCGCCGAAGGGTGGCTAGCGCCCCGATCGAGAAGCATCGTCGAAATGGAGGCGGCACGTCACGCCGTGCTCCTCTCGACATCCACCCTGGTTCCCCGATCGCTACATCCAGGCTGCTGCATCATGACCATGGGTTGCAGATGGAAATACCCCCCCGCGAGCTGGATCGGGTTCAACGGGCTTGGGAGCAGCGCCTGGACAGGGTTTCCATGCTTGAACTGGAACTGCTCCCAGGCGTGGTAGACGATCACCTGGCCGGGCTTCAGCGTCGATGAAAGCATGGCCTGAACTTCACACTCGGCGAGATCGTTGTAGACGCGCACCCGGTCGCCATCGCGGATCCCCCGCTGCGCGGCATCGCCCGTGTTCACATAGATCACGGGCCCTCCCCTCTGCAAGCGCAAGAGTGGCTCGTAGTCGCGCCAGGCCGCATGGATCGACCAACGGTTGTGCCCGCTCGTCATCTGCAACGGGTAGTCGCCCCCGATCGCCGGATTGTCCTTGTGCACCGGCAGCACCTCGCCCATCTCCCGATAGAAGGGGTGGTCGACATAGAACTGCAGGCGCCTGGTGAGCGTGGGCCAGGGGATTCCTTTCTGCACCTGCCAGCTGTTGGCGACGATGGTTTCGCCTGGCTCGACATCCGCTGAGTTGCCTATGTGAACCACCCCCATCCCCACGCCGCTGAAGCGCTCGAAACCCTTCTCTCTGAGCTCGTGCCAGTTGATGCCACTCAGATTCGTGGTCACCTCCAACATCTCCTGGAGCAGATCCTCTGGGTTGTCCTCCGTGAAGCGCCCCTGGAAGGTGAAATCGTCGTAGCATTCATCCAAGCGTCGCTGCCCACCGTGGCGATCCATGAAGCTGGTAATGCCGCGTGCTCGCGCCAGCTCCTGAATCTTCTTCAGCAACAGACAGTGGAATTCCCAGTCCGTCTTCGATTCGCCGATGGGTGGAATCGCTTTGACCGTGGCGTGGCTGAAAGGTGCGAGCGCTGAAGACCACGCGATGTCATCCTTCTCGTAGTAGCCCGCCGCCGGTAGTACGTAGTCGCTGTAACGAGCCGTGTTGCTCATCCGCCAGTCCACGGTGACCAGGAGATCCAGCTTCGGAAGCATGTGCTCGATCAACTTCTGATAGCTGCGGACACGGCGGAACATATTGCCCCCGGTGCTGAACAGAATGCGCGGCGGCGTTTTTGGCACGAACTGCCAGCCCTTCTCCACCGCCTCTCGGAGGTAGTCCTCGAATTCCCGATCGAGATCGGAATCCCAGCGCTTGGCGCTTCCGAACAGCTGCTTGAGGCCACCGTGTTGGTAGTGGAATAGCGCCGTCGCCACGGTGTTGCCGAGGGCATAGTCCCGCCGAGCAAAATGGTAGACGATCATCTCGTCGGAATAGCCGGCCAACTTCAGTCGGATCATCTCGGGCGCCGCCTGCAACGCCATCAGACCGATGGAGATCTTGGGCGGGTACTTGCCGCTGGCCGGAGTAAAGGGATCGACACCCGAGATCGAGAGCATTGGGACTGCCGAGTAGCCCGCACCCTTCCTGCCGAAATGGCCGGTCAGGGCGAAGACCAGCAGAATGCTCCTCTCCATCTCCAGGCCATGGTAGAACTTGCCAAGGCTGGTCTGGCAGACATTGGAGCACGCCTTGGCGCTGGCGATGCGTCTTGCAAGCGTGCGCACGCTGCTGGCGCTGACGCCGGTGATCGCCTCGGCCTGCTCCGGGCGGTACTTCGCGAGCTGTAGCTTGAGGCGTTCGAAAACCGTCGTGACCGCGAGCGTCCCTTCGCGGGTCTCGACCTCGAACACTCCTTCCAACGCCGGCTTGATCTTCCCGAGCTTCAAGCTGCGCTTGGGCGCCTCGACCACGCTGCCTTCCACGCTATCGAAGACATAGAACACATCGTCTCCGCCCTCCGGGATCAGATCGCTCCCGCGCAGGAAGTTTTCGGTATCGAGGCGCACCAGAAGCGGCATGTCCGTCTGTTCGGCCATGAAGTCGGCGTTGTAGATCTTCTCCTCGACGATGACCTGCGCCATCGAGAGGGCCAGGGCGGCATCCGTACCGATGTTGACCGGCACCCATTCGTCGGCATGAATCGCGGAGGGGCTGAAGTCGGGCGCAACGCAGACGATGTAGGCTCCCTTGTAGCGGGCCTCGTAAAGGAAGTGTGCGTTGGGAATATGGGTGTAGTTCGGGTTGCCACCCCAGATCAGGATCAGGTCGCTGTAAAGAAGATCATCCATCGAGCTGCTGAAGATGATCTTGCCCGTCGTGGTGGTTACGCCGGGCGCATGGTCGCCCATCTCGGCGGTGTTCTCGAGGATCGGGGTATCGAGCAGATACGCGCTACGCGTAAGGCCAAGGGCATGACAACCATTGCTCGATGCCGAGCCCAGGTCCCAGTAGATCGAACCGGGGCCGTCCTGCTCCGATGTCATTGCGTCGATGAACTTACCGGCGATCTCAGTCAGCGCTTGTTCCCAAGGAATGTGCTTCCACTTGCCTTCGCCACGTTTTCCAGCGCGCTTCAATGGCACAGTGAGTCGTGACCGATCGAGCATGCGGTCGCTGTAGCAGGCTCCCTTCTGGCAGCCGCGGGGGTTGAAATCAGGGAGATCGGAGTTGGTTTGCTCGTAGCTGGCGAGCTGTTCCTCGCGCCAGACGAGGCCCTCCTTGACATACACATTCCAGGCGCAGCGTTGATATCCACAGTTGGCGTAATGGGTGCCCTTGACGACACGATCCCAGGTCCACTTCTTGCGGTAGAGATCCTCGAAGCCGAGGTAGTCGATCTTGCGGAGCCCGTTGAGCATCTCCGGTGCATAAGTATCGACCGGAGTTTCGATCTTGCTGCAGCGGAGATGGAGGAGTGTCAACGCTGCAGTACCGCCCGTTGCCAGGAGGAAAGCTCTTCGAGTAAGCTTTCGACTCACGAAGTCCTCCCATCTCGAAACGCAGTCTACGTCTTTCTCGTGGGCCTGGATTCTCTGCCCTTGGGGAGGAATCGCCCCCCGCCGTGGCATTTCGTCGGTAGGACTGACACTTTATCAGCGTTCGCAGCGCTGCGGCCAACCGGCGCCCAGGAGGTCCGAATCATGTCTTGGAGAATATTCGCTGAGCGGACGCAGAACGCGGCACGTCGTGGGCTGAGGATGGGCCCGGCGCTGGTACTGGCGGCCGCCTGCGCGCTCGTCGTGCCCGTGCTCGCCGCCGACGCGTCCGGATTGCATTTCGAAATCGCCAATCCGAACGGCGTCAACCAATTCTCCGGCTACAACTATTTGTGCCCCGACTGCACGATCGAACAGTACGCGGCCATGCTGCTCCCGGCCGGCTACGCCAAGCGGAACACGCGCATTCTCTTGCCGTCGACTACCGGCGGGTTTCCGGCCACGCCTCCTCCCGGCATTCCGATGGCCCTCGACTTCGTACCGGGGATCCCTGGCGACGACTTTTTCTTCTGCTGCGAGGTCCTGAACGGAGGCGTCCTCGGATTCGACATCGCCTCCGGGGTCATCTTCAACACCGCGTTGGTGAAGCGCAGCAACGTCTTCACCTATGCGGCGGGCATGGTCGTGCACGACGTGATCGATCCGCTTGGAAATCGCTACGCCCTGTTCCTGATCGATCGGGTGCTGGCGGAGACCCTTGACGTCGGACAGCTCGGCTCGCTGGCCGGATTGGCCCTCCCGGCCGGCTGGACGTACGAGAGTCGCGTGCTCGCCGCGCCGCTGGAGATCGGCACCGAGGGCGGCGTCGCCGACAACTTCGGGCAGGTGGCGCTCGGCGCAGGCGTGCTGACGGCGTGGCAGCGTTACGCGGTGCCGGAGCCCGCTACGTTGCTACTCGTCGCGGGCGGACTGCTCGGCCTCGGCGTCGCACGGCGCAATCGCGGGACCGAGTCGTGACCTTCGGGCGCTCTTCGCCAGCGGGTGAGCAACGCTCGTAGGGATCAACCCGATGCGTCCCCGATTGAGGCCTGCGCGCTGCCCCGGCGCAGCCAGGCGAAGCCAACTACCACGAGCAGCGCGACGGCGGGCACGAGCACGACCCAGGCGAACTGCTGCACGTAGGCGCCGGCGACGACGATACCGCCGAGCAGGATGCCTACACCGCATAGGCGCCAGTCGCCGTGTACGCCCGCGAGGAACGTGGCGAGCGCCAGCGTCGTCAGCGCCACGAGACCGAGCGCGTCTCTCTCGATCTGGCCCGCCGTCTGCAGCAAGAAGACGAGCCAGAGCGCCGCGAGCGTACCGAGCCAGTGCAGCAGCTGTACGCGAAGTGCGGCCGCGGTGGACTCGTTGCGCTCGCGCGCACGAACCCAGGCGAGAAAGGCCGCGACGACTCCGAAGAGCGGCACCATCGCCACCCAGAAGTGGAAGCCGTACTGCCGGGAGAAGGTCGTGACGCCGATGCCGACGCCCGAGAACAGCACGAGCGCCACGAAGAGCGCCTCGCCCTGGTGGATGCGGTGGACGAGATCGCTGCGCGGCGGCGGCGCGGGGGAACCTGCGCTGGACATCTCTTAGACTCCCTGGGTTCGGGGGATGCGGCGCGCAGGGTAGCGCGCGGCGAGGCGAATCCCCGTGCGGATCGTGCTCAAGTCGCCGGCCCCGGAGCGGCCCTTCCTGAGTGTCGCGGGCGCCGTGGTGACGATCCACGACGGCTCCTGAGCGTCGTCTTGACACTTGGCGCGGGCAGCAAGACCACGCGGGCCACGGCTCCGCGTGCGCCGTCGCTCTCGAGGGTCAGCGTTCCGGCCAGGCTCTCCACGATCGCGAAGCTGAGGGCGAGACCGACGCCGCTGCCGGCCGGCTTGGTCGTGAAGAACGGCTCGAAGAGGCGCTCTCGGATGTGGTCGGAGATGCCCGGCCCCGTGTCGCGGATCTCCACGACGGCGCGGCCTTCGCCGTCCGTAAAGCAGCCGACGCGCACCTCGTGGTCCTCGGAGGGGAGCTCAGCGCAGGCGTCCGCGGCATTGACCAGCAGGTTCACGAAGACCTGGAGCAGGGCCGTGTCGTTCGCACGCACGGCGGGAACGTCCTGCAGGGCGAGGCTCAGCTGCGCCACCTCGATGAGCTTGCCGCGGGCGATGCGAACCGCGGACTCGAGCACTTCCGGGATCCGCAGCAAGGTGAGCTCGCGGCTCTCGATGCGGGAGAGTACGCGCACGTCGCGCACGATCGCCGCCAGGCGATCGGCCCCTTCGAGGGCGTCCGTCGCCGCGCTCCGTGCCTCCTCGAGCTCGGAGGCCAGGATCTTCGCCAGCTCGTCGTCACGGGCCGCAGCCACGCGAGCGCCGAGGTCGGCGAGCTGCGTGGCGAGGTAGCTCAGATTGGAGACCACGTACGAGAGGGGGTTGTTGATTTCGTGGCCGAGGTTCGCCGCGAGGCGCCCGAGCGAGGCGAGCCGCTCGTGCTGCGCGCGGGCTCGCACCTCCTGCTCGCGTGCGGCAGGGTCGCGCAGTAGGCTCAGCGTCGCGTCGGCGCCGCCGAAGAGAATCGGGTAGCGCCGGACCTCCACCGGCACGGCCGAGCCGCGGCAGGTGCGAACGACGGCGCTCAGGATCTCCTCCGGAGGCTCGCCGGTGAGGGCGCCTTCCAGCGCCCCCTCTACCGTCTCGAGCCACGAGGAGAGGCTGCCAGCGCGTGCCGACTCGAAAGACTCGGCGCCCACCAGCCGGTCGAATGCCTGGTTCGACCACACCATCGCGTCGCCCCGATGAACGATGATCGGATCCGGCACAAGATCGGCGAGTACGCGGAAGCTCTCGGCCGAGCGTTGCATCTAGCGCTCTATACCACGGTCAGGAATGTGCGACCAGATCCATCACACACTCTTGCGTCGGATGAGAGGTGTGGTCGATTCACACCAATCGGCTCTCGTGTCCCTGCCAGTAGCGGTCCCGGAGCAGACGCTTCGCCATCTTGCCCGTCTCGGTACGCGGCAGCGCCTCCACGAAGTCGACCGTACGGGGGCATTTGTAGTGCGCGATCCCGGCGCGGCAGAACTCGATCAGCTCGCGCTCGAGATCGGGGCCCGGGACGGCAGAGGGCGTCGGCACCACGACGGCCTTCACCTCCTCGCCCATCTCCTCGCTCGGCACGCCGATCACCGCGACGTCATGCACCTTCGGATGCATGACGAGGTGGTTCTCCGTCTCCTGCGGATAGATGTTCACCCCTCCCGAGATGATCATGTTCGACTGCCGGTCGGTGAGATACAGGAAGCCTTCCTCGTCCAAGTAGCCGATGTCACCGATGCTGAAGAGGTTGCCGCGGTAGGTCTTCGCGGTCTTGTCCTCATCCTTGTGATACTTGAAGCGCACCGCCGGTTCCGACGGGGCCTCGAAGTAGATAGCTCCCTCGCGGCGCGGCTCCTCGACCTCGCGACCCTCCTCGTCGAGGATGTGCACCCTGCCATTCGTCCAGTGCCTGCCGACCGAGCCCTTATGCGTCAGCCAGTCCTTCGCGCGGATGAGCGTGCCCCCTCCCTCGGTGCCTCCGTAGTACTCGACGATGGAATCGCCCCACCACTCGATCATCGCCTGCTTGAGCGGGATCGGGCATGGCGCCGCGGCGTGGATTGCAACGCGCAGGCTCGAGACGTCGTAGCGCCGCCGCAAGGCCTCGGGCAGCTGCAGGAAACGCCGAAAATGCGTCGGCACCCACTGCGAGACCGTGATCCGGTAATCGTGGATCATGCGCAGCGCCTGCTCCGGATCGAAGCGGCGCATCACGTAGGAGGTCGAGCCGAGGCGCATCTGCGCGGACGTGAACAGGAGCGGAGCTGCGTGATAGAGCGGCGCCGGCGTGAGATAGCGGTCTTGCTCCGTGATGCCGAACAGGAGCAGGAGCCCGGTGCTGAGCAGGGCGTCCAGCGTATCGCCGGCCGGCCTGCCCGAGAGAGGACGCCGCACGCCCTTCGGCCGTCCCGTCGTGCCCGAGGAGTAGAGCATGACGGAGCCCTCGAGTTGGCGGTCGAGCCCGAGATCCTCCGGCACGTCGGCGATGGCGTCCTCGAGCGCCAGGAAGCCGGGGATCTCGCCGCCCACCGAGAGGCTCCGAGCGAGCCGTGGCACGCCGCGCGCCACGTCGGCCGCAATGGCTCCGAAACGCGAGTGAGCCACCAGCAACTTCGCGTCGGAGTTGTCGACGACGTACTCGATCTCGTCACGCTGCAGGTGCCAGTTGACCGGCGTGAAGAAGAGTCCCACCCGATGGCATGCCCAGAACAGGTCGAAGAAGACGTCGTCGTTGGCGAGGTATGCCGCTACGCAATCGCCGGGCACGAGGCCGAGCCTCCGCAGCAGATGCCCGAGCCGCCGCGAGCGCTGCTCGAGCGCGCCGTAGGAGACTTCGTGCTCGCCGTGCCCGTAGACGAGGGCCGTTCGGTCCGGATGCTTCTCTGCAATGGTGGCAACGGTCGTCACGGAGTGGCTCTCCTCTCGCGCGGCAAGTGTCCGCGGCTATTCTGGCGCGGGAGCATGCCACAGAGAGGGGTCAAAATGTCCGAGAGCGCGCCGGGGGAGCTTCGATCGCGCAGCGCGCGTGATGGGTGCGGCGACCCCGGGCAGGGCGCGTGACGACGAGCCCGCTGGCCGGCAAGCCGGCGCCGCGTAGCCTGCTCGCAAACGTGCCGAGGCTCGTGACGGCCTACTACACCGGAAGGCCGGATCCGGGCGTTCCGGCACAGCGCGTGGCCTTCGGCACCTCGGGCCACCGGGGCTCCTCCCTGCACGGCGCCTTCAACGAAGCGCACATTCTCGCGACGACACAGGCGATCGTCGAGCACCGGCGGCAGCAGGGCATCGGGGGGCCCCTCTTTCTCGGCATCGACACGCACGCGCTCTCGGAGCCGGCACGCGTAACGGCCCTCGAGGTGCTCGCCGCTCACGAGGTCGAGGTCCGTATCGACGCAGGGGATGGCTACACGCCCACGCCGGCCGTCTCCCACGCGATCCTGAGCTACAACCGCGGCCGCAAGGCGGGTCTGGCCGACGGCATCGTCGTCACGCCCTCCCACAACCCTCCCGAGGACGGCGGCTTCAAGTACAATCCCCCGAACGGCGGTCCGGCCGACACGGACGTCACGGGCTGGATCGAGAAGCGCGCGAACGAGCTGCTGGGCGACGCACTCCGAGCCGTTTCCCGAATCTCCTACGAGCGCGCGCTTCGCGCCCCGACCACGAAGCGACACGACTTCGTGTCGGCCTATGTAGACGACCTCGGCACCGTCATCGACATGGACGTGATCCGCGGAGCGAAGCTCCGCATCGGCGCCGATCCGCTTGGAGGTGCCGGCGTCGCCTACTGGGGACCGATCTCCGAGCGCTGGGGCTTCGCGGTCGACGTCGTGAGCGACATCGTCGACCCCACCTTTTCGTTCATGTGCGTCGACTGGGATGGAAAGATCCGCATGGACTGCTCCTCGCCCTTTGCGATGGCCGGGCTCGTGGCCCTACGCGATCGCTTCGACGTGGCCTTCGCCAACGACACGGATCACGACCGGCACGGCATCGTGACGCGCAGCGCCGGGCTGCTGAACCCCAACCACTATCTGGCCGTCGCCATCGACTACCTCTTCCGCCAGCGTCCCGGCTGGCGCCCGGACGCCGGCGTCGGCAAGACCCTGGTCTCGAGCTCGATCCTCGACCGCGTCGCCGCACGCCTCGGCCGCCGCCTCCTCGAGGTGCCGGTGGGGTTCAAGTGGTTCGTGGAGGGTCTACTCGACGGGAGCCTCGGCTTCGGCGGCGAGGAGAGCGCCGGCGCCTCCTGCCTGCGGCGTGACGGCAGCGTCTGGACGACCGATAAGGACGGCATCCTGCTCGATCTCGTCGCCTGCGAGATCACGGCGCGCACCGGCCGCGATCCGGGAGAGCTGTACCGCTCCCTCACGCAGGAGCTCGGCGATCCGGTCTACGAGCGCATCGATGCGCCCGCGACACCGGAACAGAAGGAGCGCCTGAAGCGGCTCTCGCCGCAGGCGGTGACGGCGCGCGAGCTCGCGGGAGAGAAGATCGAGGCGACGCTCACCCGAGCTCCGGGCAACGGGGCCGCCTTCGGAGGGCTCAAGGTGGTGACAGCCAATGGCTGGTTCGCCGCGCGCCCGTCCGGCACCGAAAATGTGTACAAGATCTATGCGGAGAGCTTCCGGGATCGCGAGCATCTCCAGCGAATCCAGGAAGAGGCCCGGGCGCTGGTGACGGGCGCGCTCGCGGGGTAACCCGAGGAGGCTCGCGTGTCGAAAACGCAAACGGCCCTGCCCGAGCTGCATTTGTCGCGCCGCTGATCGTCCAGTTGAGGTAGAATACCCCCGGTGAGGAAGCCAGGATGCGCAGACGGCTTGGGACCGGCCTAGAGCTCGCCCTCCGGTCTGCTCTCGGGCCGGCCTTCCTCGGCATGCGCTGGACCGCCTCGGATGGCCCCGCGCGACCCCACGGTGTGCCCACCGCGGCGCGGAGCCTCTCGGTGATGGGGAAGATCCTCGCCGACGAGCTCTTCTTCGCGAGCGAGGTCTTCTTGGCGGCGAGCCCGCGCATCCTATCGGCCCTGCTCGACCGGGAGCGCCTTTCTCGCGAGCTCGCGGAGGCGCTGGAGCTGGCCGACCGCGAAGGCTGGCTCGCGGATCCGGCGAGCTATCACGGCACGCCGCCGCCGCTCGAGAAGGTCTCTCGAATCTCGCGCCGGGCAGCTGGCCTTGGCTACGAAGAGATCGCCTTCGAGAGCGGCTACGTCCCGCACGAGGGCGAGCCCGGCCGAGCGCGCTGGCAGAGCCATACCCGCAACCGCATCGCGTACGCGCGCTGCCTTCGCCACGCGGGGCCGCCCCGGCCCTGGGTGCTCTGCATCCCCGGCTACCGCATGGGCCATCCTCACGTCGACTTCGTCGGCTTCCGCGCGCGCTGG
>CAYGXT010000053.1:0-11809 GCA_964353695.1 uncultured Myxococcaceae bacterium | reverse complement strand
CTGGACGTGCTTGCCGCGCTCGAAGCAGCCCTGCAGCAGCTCGGGGTACTGCTTGTAGATCAGCGGCTCGCCACCGCAGACCGAGACGATCGGCGCGCCGCACTCCTCGATGGACTCGAAGCACTGCTCGAGGCTCATCTTCTCGTAGTACGTCTCCTCGTACTCGACGATGCGGCCGCAACCCGCGCAGGCGAGGTTGCAGGCGTGGAGCGGTTCGAGCATGAGCACGAGCGGATAGTGCTTGCGGCCGGCCATCCGCTGCTTCGCGATGTACCCGAACAGATCGAGCTGAAGGCGTACGGGAAAGCGCATCTGGGCTACTTCTCCATCTTCGTGAGGGGCAGCAGTGCGGCCAGGGCACGCAGCGCAGCCCCGCGGCGCTCTACGCCGGCGGGATCGGGATCGACGAGGCCCAGGATCAGGTTGCCGTCGAGCAGCGCAACCAGCCCTGTGGCGAGAGCATCGGCGTCGTACTGTTTCGGGAGCAGCTCCTCGAGCGTGAGCTTCACGTCCTGGCGAAACAGCTCGTGGAGCTCGAGCAGCATCGGCTGCAGCGCGACGCGCAGCTCTGGCGACTCCAGCACGAAGCGAACGAAGGCCTGGATCGCAGCACGGTTCTGTCCGACAAAGCGGTCGTAGACCGAGAAGATCTGCGGCAGGCGATCGTCGGCATCTACGTGAAGCAGGCTCTGCTTGAGCTGCTCACGAAAGGGCACGAAGAACTGCTGGCAGGCCTCGCCGAAGAGCGTCGCCTTGTCGCCGAAATGCCAGAAGATCGAGGCGCGGCTTACGCCTGCGCGCTTCGCGATCTGCGTCACCGTGGTATGCTCGAAGCCGCGCTGGCCGAAGAGCGACATCGCGGCCTGGAGGATGCGATCCCGCGTGATGGCCTTTCGATGAGTCGGCTCGCTCTCGACGCCCCCCCGCTCGTCGTGGTCTTTCACGCGCTCGACCTCGAGGTCGCGCGGGTTCGCGCACCGGGGTGGCGCGTCCTTCGCTGTCGGCCCGAAGAGCTGGCTTCGCCGAGCGTGCCAACGCTGGCGTGGATCCGTACGGGGATGGGTGTGGAGGCCGCCCGGCGCGCGGTGGACGCGATCCCCGACGTCCCGATCCAGGCCGCACTGTGCACCGGATTCGCGGGCGCGCTCGCACGAGACCTCGCACCAAGAATGCTCGTGGTCGCCGACCCGCTGCTCGACGCGGAGGGGCGCACGCAGGCCACGCCGCTGGCCGCACTCCTGGCCGAGACGGCGCACGCAGCCGGCCTTGCCTGCAGGCGCGGAGCGCTCGTCACTGTCTCGTACGTGGCAGACACGTCCGCGAAGAAGGCAAAGCTCCACGGCGAGCTGGGCGCTCTCGCCGTCGACATGGAGAGCGCGGTCCTGGCTTCCGCGCTCGCGGCGAGAGGCATCCCGGCAGCCGCTGCGCGCGTCGTCCTCGACACCGCGGAGGAAGAGATCCCGGGGAGCCTGGCTGCGCTTTGGAGACGGCCCGGCCTTCTGGTCTCGGGCGTCCGCATTGCGGCGCGAATGCGTCCCTGCGCGCGCATCTCAGCCCGCCTGCTCGAGGCCTGGCTCGCAGGCCCCTTCGGAGCGGCGCAGCGCCAGGCCGAGCCCCAGGGCCGCGACGATCGCGAGACCGAGCAGGCCGACGGCCGGTAGCTCGACGTAGAACGCAATCGCAACGTTGAAGAGCACGATTGCGGCATACAGGGCCGGCGCCCAGAGCGCCGCATGCGGGAGCGGCCCGAGCGGGCGGCCTCCCAGCCAGCCCCGCCTCTCCAGCCCCGCCATCACTCCGAGCACGGACAGCGCCACGAACGCCCAGCCGAGGTAGTTCGTCAGCGGTATTCCGAAGAAGATCCCCGGATGCTCGTAGTAGTAGATCTTGCCGAGAAACCAGCGATCACCGCGCAGGCTGACAGGATCGCAGATCAGATCGATTCCGACCATCAGCACGGCGCCGAGGACGAGAACAGCCGGGCGCCAGGCGATCTCGCCGCTCACCTCCTCGTGCGCGGTCGTGCCGAGGAGCCGCCGAGCGGTGGCCCAGCTCACGAACGAGAGGAAGACGAAGGAGAGCGAGTCCATGAACGGAACGTTCGAGAGCCAGAGCTCCCGATCCCGCGTTTCGGAGTCCAGATAGTGGTAGAGCCCAAAGGGAAAGCCGTTCCGGGTGGAGGAGTACTCACACACGAAGGCGACTGCGAAGCCGATCGCGGCCCAGACCGCCGCGCGACGGGGCCCGATCTCCGACAGCGCGATCACCAGGAAGGCGGCGAGGAAGCCGAAGACATAGGGCCGAAGCCAAAACGTGCCGATGAGGAGCTCGATCGTATGCAAGGCCTCGTCCCACGAGCGCGCTCGCAGAAGGAGCACGGCGATGGAGCATGGGATGGGTGTGCATGCCTGACAACCGAGAAACGCTGACCGAAAGCGGCATTGCGGTCAGCGGTGCACATCCGGTGGCGACCCCAGCCGTTCCTCCTAGACTTCGGAGTGGCCTTTCCATCTGGCCGCCGCCCCCCCCCGAGGAGTCGAGTGCATGAGCGCTTCTTTCGCACGAGAGCCCGTGAGGGCTCGCTCGCGTCGATGGATCCACGTCGCGCTCCTGATCGCCTTCTTCCCGGCCATCGGCGCTGCGGAGGAGCCCTCGGCGCTTGCCGCTACGGACGATCTCGACGCGCTCTCGGCCGAACTCGACGCGGGACAGCCGGATCCATTCGAGTGCGTCAATCGACAGATCTTCAGCTTCAACAGCGGCGTGGACACTGTGCTCCTCGACCCCATGACGCGGGCCTATGCGTTCGTGGTGCCCGCGCTGGCGCGCCAGTCGATTCGCAACGTCTTTGCGAACCTCAACACGCCGGCGGCGCTGGTGAATGACCTGCTCCAGCTCGAGCCGAAGGACGCCCTCGTCACGACGGCGCGCTTTCTCATCAACAGCAGCATGGGAATGGGCGGGCTCTTCGATGCGGCGAGCACGATGGGGCTCGAGTCCCACCGTGCGGATTTCAGCGAGACGCTGGCGTTCGTCGGGATCCCGAGCGGTCCCTATCTCATCATGCCGCTGCTCGGCCCGACCACGATTCGCGACGGCTTCGGAAGCCTGGTCGATCTGGCCATGGCACCCCAGACCTACGCGCTTCCCTTGCTCGGCTTCATGATCGTCACTGGCTCCCAAGGCATGACCGAGCGCGAGAAGCACTTCGAGGGCATGCAGGCCCTGCGCGAGTCGTCGATCGACTACTACGCGTCGCTGCGAAGCGCCTACTTCGACAGCCGGCGCTAGCGCTGACGGCTACGCCAGGATCGCGAGCTGGCGCGACTGCGCTACGAGCACGCCATCCTGCGTCCAGATTTCGCCGTCCTCCTCGAAGAAGCCTTCGCGGCCCTCGCGCGCACGAAAGACCGCGAGCAGGAAGTCTTCTGGCCGCGCGCCGGGTACGGGGAGCGTGCCTCGGAAGTGTACGGTGAGATCGATGGTTGGGACCGGGCCGAGCGGGGCTTCCGGGCTCGCCCACGCGAAAGGGGCCGGCGGAAGCGCGTCGGTGAACGCTGCCACGGCGAAGGCGTCGGCGATCCGCGGCTCCGCCATCCTGATCCAGCCGCCGCATAGGGCCTCGCTTGCTCCCGAGAAGGGCCGGCCGCCGATCGCCCAGCGGGTGTCGTAGCGCTCGTGGATCGGGAGACGGGGTGCGCCTGGGACGGTCATCGACGGGCAGCGCTCGGGCGGAGCGGCCTCCGGCATGCGCGCATGCCGCATCGACGGCCCTTCGCGCGATGCCGAGAAGGCCGCGAGCGCAAGGGCGAGCAGGCGCCCCTCCTGTGTCATGCGCGCCGAGAGCGTGGTGAGCGAGCGGCCCGAGCGCTCCACCTGCACCTCGATCCGCACCAGGCCCTCGGCCGGCGGCGCCGTGTAATGAACCGTCAGCGAGCGCGGCGCCCGGTCTGGATCTCCGAGACGCACGGCCATCGCTCGCAGCAGCACGGCCGCGACGTAGCCGCCGTTTGGTCCGCGCACGATCCACCAGCCGCGGTCCATCCGAGCCTCGAAGCTCCCGTCCTCGAGGCGGCGGACGGCAGTGTCCCGATCGAAGCGGTCGGAAGCGTCCGGGAAGGCCTCCTGCGTCATGGGCTCGACGCCGCGGCCGGCTTCGTGGCAAAGTCCGCGATCTTTCCATCGAGCGCAGTGATGAGGCCGTCGAAGCCGCCCCGGTCGAGCACGGCGGAGTACTCGCTGCGGCGCAGCGCAAGCTCGCTCACGGTGCCGTTCATGAAGACGTCGATGATGCGCCAGCCTTCCTGCCCCGGGTGGAGCCGGTAGTCGAGCTCCACGGCATCCTTGCCCGGAATGACGACACGCGTACGCACGAGCACGGTGCCCTGGGTCGAGGGCTCCTCGCCAACGATCTCGAAGCGCTCGCCGGAATAGCCGATGAAGCGGCCGGCGTGGGTCGCCACGCTGAGCTTGCCGAAGGTCTCGGTCAGCTTCGCCTGCTGCGCGGGTGTGAAGTCCTTCCAGCGGCCGCCCACGGACAGACGCGCCATGGCTGCGAAGTCGAAGATCTTCGACAGCACCGGCTCGAACCTCGCGAAGCGCCCGGCGTAGCCGAGCTTCACGGCGTTCTTCATTACGTCGAGGTAGGCGGCGTCGAGCCGCTCGACCGTGACGCGTGCCGGCGAATCTTCGGCCCTAGAAGCAGCCGCCAGCAGAAGCGCGCCGAGGAGCGGCGCAAGCAGGGCCCGTGTACGGAGGAGTAGAACGGCGCGCATGGATCCTCGGACGGACTGGACCGGCTTCAAGCGTCACCCAACGCGAAGCGGCCGACGGCTTCGGCGAAGCCCTCGGGGTTGTCGATCATCACGGAGTGCCCGGCGCGAGGCACTTCCGCCAACGTCCCCTGCGCGAGCTCCTGCTCGGCCATACGCTCGGCCGTGTCGGCAGAGAGGATGTCGGAGGCCGCTCCGCGCACCACCAGCGTCGGGCAGGTGACGCGGCCGAGATCGGCCCAGAGCGCATCGGATTCGGCGTGCATGCGCGCCACGAGCTCCCCGGGCGTGAGGCCGCTGCTGCTCGCGCCGAAGCGCGGATCGGTCTTGCGCTCGAAGCGACCGTCGTCGCGCTGCCGCAGGCCGTGACGCGCCATACGCGCGACGACCTCGGGCCGGGCCAGCGGATAGGCGCGCGCGAGTACGCGCTCGCACTCTTGCAACGAGCCGAAGCTTGGATCTGCCTGCTCGGCGTCGAGACGGATCCGGAGCACGCCGCGCGCGTCGAGATCCGGTCCGGCGTCCACGATCACGAGGCCGGCCAGCCGTTCAGGATGACGGCCCGCGAAGCGCATCGCGGCGCGCCCACCGAAGGAATGGCCGATCAGCACCAAACGCTCGATCGCCAGCTCCGCGCAGGCCGCCTCGACGTCGTCCGCCACCGCGTCGTGGTGATAGCGGAGCTCTGGATCCCGATCCGAGTCACCGTGGCCGCGGAGGTCGAGAGCAAGGGTTCGGTAGTAGGGCGCGACGACCGGCGCGAAGTCATCCCAAACGTGGGCGTCGTTGCCGAAGCCGTGGAGCAGGAGCAGCGCCACTCCGCTCTGGCTCCACTCTAGGCAGTGGAGAGAGAGCCCATGCGCAGCTCCGACCCGCTTGGCCTGGGGCACGGGCTCTAGCTCTCGCGGACCAGGCGCCAGACGTAGGCGCGCAGGCGGGGGTGGAGCAGCGGGAGCAGCGCCACGACGCCGATGGCGGCGGCGCCGAGCGCCATCTCGTGGAAATCGGCGTCGACCAGGCTGCTGCCGAAGAAGGCGTAGATCGTGGCGCGGACGAAGCCACCGGCAAAGAGCGTCACGGCGAAACTCGGCAAGGCGAGGCCGGCGAGCGCCGCACCCACCGAGAGCCAGAGGACGGGCCCGACCGGGTAGGCCGCGCCGACGAAGAGAAGCCCGAGCACCGGCGTCCGCCCACCTCCATCGAGCGCGCCGCGCAGGCCGGGCGGCATGCGCGCGAGGACGGCGTCGCGGCCGACCCAGCGCGTGAGCTGAAAGGTGAGAACGCCGCCGAGGGTGATGCCGAGGGCCGCGTAGAGCGCCCCCTCGAGAGTTCCGAAGCAGATGCCGGCTGAGATCAGGAAGAGTTGGGAGGGGACGAAGAGGACAGGGCGGAGCGAGATCAGCAGCACGAAGATCAGCGGACCCCAGAGGCCCGCGCCGTCCACGATCTCGCGGAGCCCAGCGGGGCTCCACTCGACGCCGTAAGCGCTTCGGGCCCAGGCGGCTGCGCCCATCGCGGCGGCTAGGCAGGCCATCACGGCCACGAGGTTTCGCTTCTGCCGACTCAAGCCGCCAGCATACCTGTCAGACAGGAGGGGGTGCAGCCCCGCTTGATTTTAGCCGATACCGGGAGTAAGTTTAATGGTCTGACCTCCGACCTCGAACCTCTGTCTCGATCAGGGTCCGGCAGGTCGGGTGTGTTTAACCTCGAAACAGTTGAGGAGTCGCCTTGTCCCCGTCGCCTCCCGCCCTCGAGCCCCTCGGCCCTACCCGTCGTGCGGAGGGGGTCTTCGAGCAGCTGCGCGCAAGGATCCTTTCGGGCGCCTACCCGGCAGGGAGCCGCATCCCGAACGAGCGCGACCTGGCCCAAGTGCTCTGCGTCAATCGGGCCTCGGTGCGGGAGGCCGTGCAGCGGCTCGAGTTCCTCGAGCTGGTCGAAGTGCGGCACGGCCAGGGCACCTTCGTCCGTGGGGTCAGCACCTCTTCCGCGTTGCAGGTGATCGAGACGCTGCTGCGCGATCCGCATACGGTGACGACCGAGCTGCTGCGCCAGCTCCTCGAGTTCCGCCGTCATATCACGACGCACGTGATCGAGCTGGCGGCGCGCAACCGACGGCCCGAGCACGTGACGCGCGCTCGCGATCTGATCGCCTCCGAGGAAATCTCGACGGGTGACCCCGCGCGCGCTCTCGAGATCGATCTCGAGATGAACGCGCTGCTCGGCGAGGCGTCGGGCAACCTCATGTACCAGCTCCTCACCAACCTGTTCACGAAGCTGATCGCTCAGCTCGGCCCGATCTACTACAACGCGAGCCGCGACTACCACCGCTCGCATGCGAACCATCGCGCACTGCTCGGAGCGCTCGAGAGCCAGGACGCGGGCGAGGCGCTCCGCACCCTCGGCGAGATGCTCGACTACAGCGAGGGCGCGATCCTGCGGCAGGCCGAGGAGCTCGAGGCGGCGGGGCTGATCGGCACCCGTGCGGGAGCGATCGAGGCATGAGTATGCGCCGCGATCAGCTCCGCTGGAACGGCTGGGGCCGGTTGGGCGAATCGACGGGCCTGTCTCCCGCACGTGAGCAGTGGCTGCGCACCGAGCTGGGCCGCCTGCTGCAGCAAGGCTTCACACCTTCCCCCGCCCCCGTGGCGTTGGAGCAGATCCAGCTCGCACCGAGCAAGCTGAAGCCCGAGACCCAGAACGCATTGCGTGCCGCTTGCGGCGACAACGGCGTCTCAACCAGCTCGCTCGAGCGCGTGACGCACGGCCTCGGCCGCAGCCTCCCCGATCTGCTCCGCCTGCGCCGCGGTGACGTCCCCCATGCGCCCGACGCCGTGGTGTATCCGGCCAGCGAGGGCGCGGTCGCAAGCGTGCTGCGCATCGCAGCCGACGCAAACTTCGCGGTGATCCCCTTCGGCGGTGGGAGCAGCGTCGTCGGTGGTGTCGAGGCGCTCACGCTGCGCGGCCAGGCGGGCGCCCTCTGCCTCGACACGACGCGGCTCGATGCCCTGGTGCGCATCGACCGCGAGAGCCTCACCGCCACGTTCCAGGCCGGGATCGACGGCCCCGCGCTCGAGGCAGCGCTGCGGCCTCACGGACTCACCCTCGGGCACTTCCCGCAGTCTTTCGAGTTCTCGACCCTCGGCGGCTGGATCGCCACGCGCTCCAGCGGTCAAAGCTCGAGCGGTTACGGCGCCATCGAGGACATGCTGGTATCGGTGCGCGTAATGACACCAGAAGGTGTCATTCGCACGCTCTCTGTACCGCGTTCCGCCGCCGGGCCGGACCTGAACGGTCTCGTTCTCGGCTCCGAGGGCACGCTGGGCGTGATCGTCGAGGCCACGCTCCGCGTGCACGATGCGCCGGCCGTGCTCGAAGACCGCGGCATGCTCTTCCGCAGCTTCGCCGATGGCGTGGCCAGCGTGCGCGACGCCACGCGCGAGGGCGTCCACGTCGCGGTGATGCGACTCTCCGACGCAGCCGAGACGGTGCTGGCGCAGACACTGCGGCGCGATCCTTCGCGCCGCTTCGACCCGGCCACGGCGGCGCTCGCGCTGCTGGCGCGCTTCGGCTACGGCGAAGGGCGCACTGCACTCGTCTATGCCGTCGAGGCCGAGAGCCGGCGCAAGGCGTCGCCTGCGCTGCGGCGCATGTTCTCGATCGGCCGCCGGCACGGCGGCATGCCGCTCGGCAGCGCTCCAGGCCGCGCCTGGCGCCGCGACCGCTTCCGCACGCCTTACCTGCGCGACTGGCTCCTCGACCAGGGCATCGCGGTGGATACGTTCGAGACCGCACTTTCATGGGGCCGCCTCGAGAACGGCCACGACACCGTCCTGCGTGCCATGCAGCGTGCCGCGGAGATCCACGCGGGCGCCGGCCTCTCGATGGCGCACCTCTCCCACAGCTATCCCGACGGAGGCTGTCTCTACTTCACGCTGCTCTACCCCCTCGACCACGCCAACGAGCTTTTGCAGTGGGAGGCCATCAAACGTGAGGTGACCGAAGCGATCGTGGCGGCAGGCGGCACGATCTCCCACCACCACGGCGTCGGCGTCGATCACCTGCCCTGGCTCGCGCGAGAGAAGGGCGCCCTCGGCCTCGCGGCGCTGCGGGCCGCGCGCACGGCCCTCGATCCGCGTGGTCTCATGAATCCGGGCAAGCTGCTATGAGCGGCTGGACCCTCGAGAACCGCCGCAACGCGCTGGCGAAGGCCGAACGCGACGGCGTCGATCTGCTGGTGATCGGTGGCGGCATCAGCGGCGCCGGTGTGTTGCGCGATGCCGCCTCGCGCGGGCTGCGTGCTTTCCTGGTCGAGCGCGACGACTTCGCTTCCGGCACCTCGAGCCGCTCGTCGAAGATGGTGCACGGCGGGCTGCGCTACATCGGTGAAGGTCAGCTCGCCCTGACACGCGAGGCTTGCCGCGAGCGCGATCTCCTGCTGCGACAGAACCCGAATCTCGTGCGGCCACTGCCCTTCCTGTTCCCTGCCTACGAGGGCAGCAAGCATCCGCTCTGGCAGGTCCGCGGCGTGCTCTGGGCCTACGCGGCGCTTGCGAACTTCCGCCGGACGGCACGCTTCCGCATGCTCTCGGTCGACGAGGTCGCCGAGTTCTCGCACGATCTCCGGCTCGATGGGCTCCACGGCGCCGGGCTCTACTACGACGCCCAGGTGGACGATGCGCGCCTGGTGCTCGAGACGCTGAAGAGCGCCCGCAGCCTCGGTGCGGACTGTGCGAACCACGCCGAGGCGATCGAGTTCCTGCGCCGCGAAGACGGCCGCCTCTGCGGTCTGCGCGTGCGCGACACGCTGGGCGGCGGGAGCTTCGTGATTCGCGCGCACGCCATCGTAAACGCGGCGGGCCCCTCGGTCGAGCGCCTGCGCGGCCTCGATCGTCCGGTAGCGCATCCCGAGCTGCGACCGGCCAAGGGCGTCCATCTCGTGCTGCGAAGGAACCGTATCCACCTCTCCGGCGCCATCACCTTCGAGGCGGCCGGCCGACGCCAGGTCTTCCTTGAGCCCTGGGACGAGGATGTCGCCATCCTCGGCACGACCGACAGCTTCAGCCCCGAGATCGACGAGCCCACTGTCTCGATCGAAGACGTTCACTACCTGCTGGCCGCGGCCAACGAGGCCTTCCCGGCGAAGGGCCTGACGACCAACGATCTCGTGAGCGTCTTCGCCGGCGTGCGCCCGCTCGTGGACGATGGCACGGCCGACAAGCCGCCGAGCTCCGTCTCGCGCGAGCACCGCATCTACGAGGACCCCTCGGGCCTCGTCTCCATCGCCGGCGGCAAGCTCACGACCTACCGGGCCATGGGAGAGGCCCTCGTCGAGCGCGCGATCCGGCTCTCGCCCGAACTGCGCGAGGCGCGCATTGCCCGCAGCCGAACGCTGGAGATCCCGCTCCGCGACGACTGCTTCGATCGCGCCGAGCTCGAGGCCGAGCTTCGCGGCCGCTACCACATGGCGCCAAAGCGCATCGAGCACCTGGTACGAAGCTACGGCGCCGCTGCCGAGCGGATGCTGGCCGAGGCGGCCGAGCCGATGCGACGACCCATCGGCCGCACGCACTTCACCTGGGCAGAGATTCCATTCTCGTTCCGCACCGAGTGCCCGGCAAACCTTTGCGATCTGCTGGAGCGTCGCATGCGCATGGCGCTCTTCGCTTCCGGCCAGGGGCTGCCCGAGCTCGATCAAATTGCGCGCGTCGCGGCCGAGGCCGCCGGCTGGGACGCTGCCCGTACGCGTCAGGAAGCAGCGGCGTATGCGGCCGCCGTGCGCCGCCGCTACCAGATCGTCGCGCCGGCCATGGTGGTTCCGGCCACGCGGGCGCTGCGGGCGAGCGCAGCGTAGTAAGAGTTCAGGCACGAAGCCTATTGGAGCAGTTATCCCACGGGGGGAACTCATCAGCCAGAATTCTCATCCGCCTGCCCGCTGCTTAAGTAGGCTCTCGGCCGGAATGCCGAACTTGGTATGCAAGCCCTTGATCATTCGGAGAGTGAGGGGTCGACGGCGGCTCAGAATTTCGTAGACGCGGTTCTTACGCCCGATCACCGCTTCCAGGTCCTCTACCGTGAGACCGGACTGCTCCATCCGGAATTTGATCGCCTCTACGGCGTCCGGCAGGTCCATCGGAAAGTGAGCGCGCTCGTAAGCCTCAACGAGGGTAACCAGTACATCCAGGCGATCACCCTCCCGGGTATCTGCCTTCGCGGACATCAGGGATTCGATCTCCTTGAGCGCCGCTCGATGATTCGCCTTGGTCCTAATGGGCTTGATCTCCACGGAATACCTCTCAGATCGTTTGCGCGTCGATGGAGTCGTACTGCTCATGCGTCCCGACGAATCGTATGTAGACGACGCGATAGGGATAGTTGATCCAAGCAATAACGCGGTACTTGTTTCCTGCGATGTTGAAGACCACCCGGCCGTCCTGAAGGATGCTGACATTGCCGAATTGCTGCTTCACGTCGCTCGGCTTTGCCCAATCCGCCTTGAGCACGTCGCGGTACCATGCGAGCGTTGGTCCCTCGGCGTCGCGGAACTGTGGGCGAGTCTTCCAGAATGCCTTGAGGGTCGAGACCGCGATTACCCGCATCGCTGACACTGTAGTCCCATTTTGGGACTGTGGCAAGCCGCCTGAGAACTGAGGTGGCGGCAGTGTCGCATCGGCATCACGCCTGCGCAGATCACCCGCCCCGGCTCGGTCGGCGTCATCTCGCGCTCGAGCACGCTGACCTACGAGGCCGTGGATCAGCTCTCGCGCGTCGGCATCGGCGGCGCCCCGTGATCGGAGCTGACGGGATCGGTCGCCTCGACGTGCGGGCCGCGATCGAGACCCATGACGGCGCCAATATCTACGTCTCCTACACCGGCGTACTGCACATGACCGAGAACGCGGCGCAGGCGGTGCAGCGGTAGCGGAACCTCACGCCGAGATCAGCGCATCCCCGGCGCGGGTCCGCAGCAGCGGCGGCCCTGTGGCACGCAGACCCAGCTCGAAGACCAGCCCCTCCGGCGCGCGCCCGCTGCAGCGCAT
>CAYGXT010000052.1:0-11878 GCA_964353695.1 uncultured Myxococcaceae bacterium | reverse complement strand
GCGGCGCGCGCGCGTCGCGCGACGAGCGCAGCCAGGGAAGGAAGGGTCACGAGCAGCAGCGTCGAGGGCTCGGGCACCGCCGTCGCGGCGCCTGTGGCGTCGGCCACGAGGCCGAGCTCGTCGAAGCCGCGGGGGCCGAGCACGAGCTGGCCCGTGAACAGGGCCGAATCGCTCCGCGAGCCGGGGCCCGCCAGCACGTCGGCCGGCTCGAACAGATCGAAGAGCACGCCGCCCGAGAGGCTCTCGAGCAGCAGGCCCACGTCCGCGTACCCGGTCTCGGTGGCGGGCGCGTTGGCGGACACGTCCAGCGCCCAGGAGACGGCGAGCTCGAAGCCCACGCGGTAGGTCGCGGTGGCGGAGCGGTTGTCGACGAAGAGCCGGCCATTGGTGCGGGCCACCGACTCGCCGGAGGACAGCGGGGGCGCGCTCGCACTCCCCGAGGCCCCGGCCGAGAGGCGCAGGCCCTCGTCGAGCTGGAGGTCGAGGGGGTCGGCCGCCAGCACCAGCGCCGTGTAGGGATCGTCGGCGGTCGCGTCGCCCGAGGTGGCGACGAAGCGATCGAAGAGGGCCGCGGAGCCGTCCACCACCAGATCGGCGGGCTTGGTGATCGGCAGGCCCGCCGCGTCGAAGAAGCCGGTGATCGTGAGCTCCGCGACGAGATCGGCCGCGTAGACCGTCGTCGCGCGCGCGTCGCCGGGAACGGGAAGCAGCAGCAGCGCGACGAGAGCTGCGCAGCGGATCGCGTCGAGCACGGGGGTTCCTCCTGCGGATGCATCTTCAGCAACGAGGCGATGGTCTGTCGTCGTCCGGACGACGGCAGGCCGACCCCGAAACGGTGGCCCCTGGATCCTCCATAGGATGCGCTTTCCGGCGCAGCTCATCTTGGGGCGAATCTGGGTTCTCGCTGGGGATGCGTTGCCCGGCGTTCTTTATGGTAGTCGGGCTGCTGCGCACGACCTGGCGAGGGAACGAGTCACGCGGGCAGACTCCGCCATCTATTGGCGGGGCAGGCTCTCCCACGGGGCAAATCGCCAGATTGTTTGTTTCGGACGTGATCGCAGAGAGCCTACGCGTCCGATCCCACGCCGGAAGGACCTCACGCGGAGCTACTGCGCCGAGGGCGGCCGCCGAACCGAGCGCGCTGCGTTGCGGCCGGCGTTGCGGCCCGAGAAGAAGCAGTCTGCGAGCGATAGGCCGCTCAGATAGGATCGGGACGAGACGCCCACGGCGTTACGGCCCGCGGCGTAGAGCCCGTCGATCGTAGACCCATCGGCGCGCAGGACGCGTCCGGTCTCGCCCTCGACGCGCAGACCACCGAGGGTGATGCACGGCGCCGGGAAGAGCGCGCTGTCGAGGGAGCAGTCGATCGCGTAGAAGGGTGGAGTGTGCAGCGGCTGCAGCATCTCGGCGGATTTCCCGAGCAGGTCGTAGCCGCGTTCCCGCGTGTCCGTGTTGTACTTCTCGACGCTGGCCTCGAGCTCCCCCGGCGGCATGCCGCAGCGGGCGCCAAGCTCCCGCAGCGAGCCGGCCTTCTTTCGGTTCAGATGGAGATTGATTCGTGCGCTCACCCTCTGGAAGCCGAGCATGCTGCGCTCCCGAACCTCCGCACGCGCCTTGCTCCATGAGTCCGCGTCGAGGATCAGGAAGCCGCGGCCGCCATCCCGGGCCGCGATGCGCTGGCCGAGAGTCCCGCCGTAGAACTCCTCGTTGCAGATACGCTCCCCGCTCTGGTCGACGAGGATTCCGCGCGTGAACGCTGCTGGCGGGTTGATGAAGCGCCAGGCGCTGCAGCTGCTCATCTCCCCGACCGCGCCGCCGACGCTCTGCCCCAGGGCGATGCCGCTACCGTCGTCCCCGAGCGTGCCGAGCGGCCGGCCGAGTCTGTACCAGCCGGTGTGCTCCCGCATGCTCTCGGCGTTGAAGGCAAAGCCGCCGGCGCACAGCACCACGCCGCCCCGGGCGCGAATGTGGGACGTGCGGCCGTAGCGCTCTTCGAGCGCTGCGATGCGCCGCTGACAGAAGGGCGCCAGGCTGCGGGAGAAGAGCGCGCCCTGGGATCCGAGCTCGAAGAGCAGGGTGTGCCAGAGGCGCCAGAAGCGCGGAGCGTCGAACGAGAGAATCTCCACGCCCTCGACGCCACCCTGCTTACCGCTGATCAGGCGCAGCGCCCGGCAGTAGGTGCGGATCTCGGCGCCGCTTGCCACGGTCGCTGCGCGAAGGTGCCTGAACAGCACGCTTCCAGTCCTGCCTTTGCCCGCTACGCGGTGGCCGCGCGGAGCAGGGTGGGCGCTCTGGCGAAAGGGCGCCGCCAGCTCGTTGCCCGAGAAGTACAGGGTGCAGGCGTCCTCGGGATAGGAGGTCTTGCTCGGTGCAACTTCGCTGGGAGGGAAGGGCGCGCCGAGTTCCTCGAGCCAGTGCAGCTGGGCGAGGCTTTTCTCGCAGAAGCTCCGGAGGACCGCCTCGTCGACGGCGTCGCGCACCTCGAGCCGGAGGTAGTCGAGCATCTGCTCGGCGTCGTCGGCGTAGCCGGCCTGCTTCTGGGCAGTCGAGCCCCCGCCCGCGTAGACCACGCCGCCGCTGCGTGCCGTCGAGCCGCCGCCGGCGAAACGGTCGATCACCAGGACGTCGGCCCCCTCGCGCCTTGCCTCGAGGGCGGCAGCACTGCCGGCGCCGCCAAACCCGACGACGACCACATCGAACTCCATTTCCCAGCAGGTCATAGTCTCGCCTTCGTTTCGGCGGCCATCGCGCGCACGCGGACACGCGTCGCGTAAATCCTATCCCACCGAGCGGCGATGGTGGGGCGACCGCTTGAGGAGCTGTCGCATGATCAGCCCGCCGAACGGGCGCAGGACGGTCGTGTACAGGCGGGGGAGCGTCGACTCCAGCTCGTCGACGCAATCGTCGAAGCTGTGGCGCTGGAAACGCAGCAGGCGCTGGGCCTCCGCGGTGTCCATGAAGTCCGTGTAGAACGGATCCCGGCCGAAGGCCGACTCCGGAAACGTGGGCATCTTCAGCAGCGCGGCGACGCGCGACCGCAGCTCGCCGGCTCGCACACGGCAGCTCTCTCCTCCCCCGATCAGCAAGGTTTGCCTCAGGGCTTCGTCGCAGCTCACGGCGTTGGCCACCGCAAGCCCCACGTCGAGGGTGTGCACCATCTCCATCCGCTGGTCCTGGGGAATGTCGAAGGTCATCGGATCGAGGCTTGTCGGCAGCACGTGGGGGAACACCGCACCCACGCGCAGGATGATCCAGTCGAGGCCGGACTCGCGCACCATCGCCTCCGTCTCGATCTTGTGCGCGGTGTAGGCATCCGTCTCCTTCGTGGGGTGTGCCGCGGTGACAGGCGGCTCGTCTTCCCTTCCCCGCGGCCCGGTGACCGAGATCGATGAGGTGAAGACCAACCGCGGAGGGCGAGGCAGTGCTTGCATTGCGGCGATCAGGTGGCGCGTCCCTTTCACGTTGATCTCGCGAGCCCACACTGGGCGGTGCTCGCTTTGCGGCGGGATGATGAAGGCGATGTGCGCGACAGCGTCCACGTCCGCCAGGGCGCGCGCCAGCGCGAGAGGATCGCGGACGTCCCCCCAGAAGATTTCGAGGCCGTCGTCGAAGCGCCGGGCCACCCGCTGGGCTGCGCGGCTGCGCAGATCGAAGGCCCGCACGCGATGCCCCTGGGCCAGTAGCTCGACGAGCGCGCTGCGCCCCACATTTCCGAAGGCGCCGGTCAGCATCACCCGCATGTTCTTGCGTTCCTCATGTCTCGATTTCAGAGGGCGAGACCCTGCTGCGCTGCGTGCATGGCGGCGACGTAGCCGAAGGTCATCGCTGGTCCGAGGGTCGACCCCGGGCCGGGATAGGTGTTGCCCATCACCGAGGCGCTGGCGTTTCCGATGGCGTAGGCGCCCTCGATCGGGGAGCCGTCCTCGCGGAGCACCCGTGCGTGCTCGTCGGTGACCAGTCCCCCCTTCGTGCCCAGGTCGCCTGGAAGCATCGCCACGGCGTAGAAGGGCGGCTTCTCGATCCCTCCGAGGCAGGGATTCGGCTTCACTGTCGCGTCGCCGTAGTAGCGATCGTAGAGGCTCTCGCCCCGGTGGAAGTCGAGGTCCTTCCCGGTCCGGGCGAACTCGTTCAGACGCGCGACCGTCGATAGAAGTCCTTGGCGATCGATGCCGACTCTTTCGGCCAGCTCTTCGAGCGTGTTTGCCTTCGTGACATAGCCGCTCGTCAGGTATCGCTCCGGGAACTTCTGGAGGGGCGTGGTGATGCCGAAGAGGTACCGGCGGCGGTAGCGCTGGTCCATGATGAAATGGGCCGGGATCGAGACGGCGTCTGGACGGTTGTGCTCGTACATCGCGTGCACCACGTCGATGTACGAAGCGGACTCGTTCGTGAAACGCTTCCCGGCCGAGTCGACCAGGATCGAGCCCGGATACGCTCGCTCGACCACATGGAAATGCGGCTGCCCTCCGGGCGGGAGGCTGGTGGGGCCCCACCAGGCTTCTTCCATCAGGTCGATCGCTGCACCGAGCTCGAGGCCCATGCGGATCGCATCCCCGGTATCGCCGGGGGCCGCGAGCGTCCACTCGGCACTGATGGGTGAACGCTGGTACTTCTCGCGCATTTCTTTGTTGCGGGCAAAGCCACCTGCAGCCAGCACGACGCCCCGGTTTGCGCGAATCGTGATCGGCTGCCCCTCGTGCTCGGCGGCGACGCCCATCACGCGCCCACGTTCGACGATGAGCTGCTTCACGCGCGTGTTCAGCCAGACCGGTACGCCGCGTTCGTGCAGCGACAGGCGCAGGGGCGCGACGAGCGCCTGACCCAAGCAGAGGAGCCTGGCGCCCGTGGCCCGGCCCCAAAGAGTTCTCATGAACACCTTCGCGATCGTGAGCAGATTTCGGAAGCTCCGCGCGAACAGCGCGACATTCTTCACGTCGGTGGTCGTGAGCACGAGTCCGAGGGGGAAATCGTAGGCCCGGGGCCGGAGCTGCTGAAGCAGCGGCCCCAGCCTGCGGCCCGGGTAGATGCCCGGGTCGAGAGTGCGGCCACCGGGCATGGCGCCGGGTCGATCCGGGTAGTAGTCCGGGTAGGCCCGATTCAGTTCGAGCCGCAGATGGGAGTGCCGGAGCAGGTACGCGACCATCTCCGGCGCCCTCTCGAGGTAGGCTTCCTGGAGCGGCGCGGGCACCCGGTCTCCGACCGTGGCCTGCATGTAGGCGCGCGCATCCTCCAGGGAATCGCGCAGCCCCGCCTCGGCCATCAAGGGGTTGTTGGGCACCCAGAGGCCCCCGCCCGAGTATGCGCTCGAGCCGCCGAAGAACTCCGTCTTCTCGGCGACGAGTACGTCTAGCCCCTCCCGCCTGGCCACGAGGGCCGCAGTCATGGCACCCGCGCCAGAGCCCATGACCAGGAGATCCGTAGTGAAATCCCAGACTGCCATCCCCTCACTTTCGAGCCCCGCTGGGGCTCCGATCCCCGAATTGCCTCAGACCGGGTGGATCGTAGGTCCTGCTCGGGCGGGTAAACGGACCGATGCGGTCATTCTGCTGACATTTCCGGCCAAAACGGAGTTCTCGTCAAAACGGGCGGTATTCTGGCTGCGATGAGCGAGATCCTTGCTCCGAAGCCGCTGCGGATCGCGGCGGGCCTGGTCCTTCCGATCCTGAGGCAGCTGCGGGTGGAAGGCGCCGACGTCGAGGCCCTTCTGGAACAGTTCGGCCTCTCGGAGGAGCGCCTGCTGCTCCCGGAGACCCGGATTTCCCACGAGACCTGGATCGACCTGCTGGAAGCCGGTCAGGCTGTCACCGGGAATCCCCATTTCGGGCTCCACGCGGCCACCCAGCCGGTGCCGGGCCTGCTCCAGCTGCTCGGTCATCTGGCAGGCAGTGAGAAGACAGCAGGCGAGGCCTATGCCGTCACCGCGCGCTATCTGCGCGTGCTTCACGAGGGCATGACGATTGCGCTCGATCGGGAGGGCGACAGCGTCTCGTGCCGGCTCGTCACTCCGGAGTGGCTGCAGCTGCCTCCCGTCGCCACGGAGTTCTTCCTGGCGAAATGGGTGTGCTACGGGCGGAAGATCATCGGCGACGTCGGCATCGAGCTGACCGAGGTCCGCTTCGCGCACCCGGCTCCCGCGGAGACCGACGAGTATCGGCGCGTGTTCCAATCCCCCGTGGTCTTCGGCGCCGAATGCAATGAGCTGATCTTTCCCGCCTGGAATCTGGATCTGCCGATGGCGAGTGCGGATCCCGTATTGGCGGCGGTGCTCGCGGAGAAGATCGAGCGCCTCCTCGCCCAGTTTGCGGACCGCCCCTCCCTCAGCAGGCAGGTTCGCGAGTGGTTGATCACGCAGTTCCAGGGAGGCAGCCCAAGGATCGAAGCGCTCACGCTTCAACTCCACATGAGCGAGCGGACGCTGCGGCGACGTCTCGTGACGGAGGGAACGACCTTCAAGCGGATCCTGGGCGAAGTGCGCCGAGAGCTGGCGATCGGCTACGTGCAGGAGCGGCTGCTGTCCACCGGAGAGATCGCTTTCCTGCTCCACTTTTCAGAGCCGAGTGCCTTCCAGCGCGCTTTCAAGCGCTGGACGAAGCTCACCCCATCGGAGTACCGGGGACGCCAGCTCTGAGCGAGCCCGCAGCCCCAGATCAGAGAGCCCCGTGTTGGCGACGAGAAAGCAGAACGTCGAGGGCAGGCGCCTCCCGCCGGCGAGGGCCTGGAAGCGCAGACTGCCTTTCCTTGACAACCGTAGCTTGGCCAACGGCGTCACGTACTATACGTGGGGAGGAATACACCGATGAGTTCCTATCTCTGGACGAACGCGAAGGTCCTCGCCGTGGAGGTCGCAGTCTCGCGAGAGGCGGCGCAGGCGCTGCTCCCGGCAGCGCTCAGCATCGTAGAGCCCGCCAGCGTGACGCTCTTCGTTGCCGACTACCCGGAGACGGCCTTCGGCTCGGTGTATCGCGAGGCGGCAGTTCTCGTGCACGCAGCCGACGCGCTCGGGCCCGCGCTCCACTGCCCGTGGATGGTCGTCGACGAAGACACCGCGCTCATCCTCGGACGCGAGATGCTCGGGTTCCCGAAGAAGATGGCCGAGATCGTCCTCGAGGAGCACGAGGGGCGCGCTGTCGGAACCGTCCGGCGAAGGGGAACCGAGCTGATGCGCCTCGAGGCCACCCTCGGCGAGATCGACGCGCGTCCGGCTCCGCTCTTCGGTCGGCGCATGGTGAATGTGATTGGAACGCTTCCCACCGGCATGAAGCTCATCGATCTGCCGCCGGCCGCCGAGCAGATCCACTCGGTGCGCAGCGGCGAGGCGAAGGTCGCGCTCTTCTCCAGCGAACGTGATCCGCTCGGCGCCCTACAGCCGGCAGCCACGGGCCGCGCGCGGCTGGTGCACCTCGACTTCGGGGCGATGGACGCGACCGGAAGCCCGGCGAAGAGTCCGATCCTCGGCGATGTCGACGCCGCCTGGACGGCACGACACTTCCTGCTCCGCTCGCGCTAGTTCGACTGCCGGCCCGCCATTCCTTTGGTGGACTTGCTGATGACCCGAGAGGCTTCCTTGGGACGCAGGGCGCGGACCGCGGCGCCGGCCCGCCACATTTCTGAGTCGCGGATCTGGTTCAATTCCTTCTGCAACTTCTCCTGGTAATTCGGCGCGCCGCAGGCGGAGAGCACGCGGGCACATTCCTTGCCGACTTTCACGCGCTTATAGAGCTTCTTGAACACCGGCAGCACGGCCTTCTTGAAACGCGGCCGCCAATCCAGCGCGCCGCGCTGGGCTGTGGCCGAGCAGTTCGCGTACATCCAGTCCATTCCGTTCTCGTCCACGAGGCGGATCAGGGACTGCGTGAGTTCCTCCACGGTTTCGTTGAACGCCTCGCTCGGCGAATGGCCGTGCGAACGAAGCACGTCGTATTGGGCATCCATCACGCCCGCCAACGCGCCCATCAGCATGCCGCGCTCGCCGGTCAGGTCGCTGAACACCTCGTGCCGGAACGTCGTCGGGAACAGATAGCCCGAGCCGATGCCGATCCCCACGGCGATGCAGCGCTCTCGGGCACGGCCGGTGAAATCCTGCTCGACCGCGAAGCTGGAGTTGATGCCCGCGCCGGACAGGAAATTCCGCCGCACGGAAGTGCCCGAACCTTTGGGCGCGACCATGATCACGTCCACGTTCTTGGGCGGCACCACGCCGGTCTGCTTCTTGTAGGTGATGGAAAACCCGTGCGAGAAATACAACGCGTCGCCGGGGTTGAGGTTCTTCTTGACGACGGGCCAGATGCTGCGTTGGGCGGCGTCGGAAACCAGCATTTGGATGATCGTGCCGCGCCGGACCGCTCCCTCGATGTCGAACAGCGTCTTGCCGGGCACCCAGCCATCTTTCAGCGCGCGGTCCCAATCGCGTTTGAACTCCGGCGCCTGGCCGATGATGACTTTGAACCCGTTGTCGCGTAGGTTCAGCGACTGCGCGGGGCCTTGCACGCCGTAGCCGATGATGGCAATGCACTCTTTCTTGAGCACCTTTCGCGCCTTCGCGAGGGGGAATTCCTTGCGCGTGATGACGACTTCCTTGGTCCCGCCAAAATCGATCGTTGCCATGTGTTTTTTCTATCTTTGGGGCGAAGCACCGATGCGCGGGCGACGCCTGGTTTGGTTCAATGTTCGTTCAGGTTCCGCCTGCCAAATGGCCTGGCGATCCAGAAAGTCTAGCTGCCTCGCGGCTACTTCTCGGTCTTGCCCCGGCCGTAGCGGCGGCGGAAGCGGTCGATGCGGCCGTCGGCGTCCATCTCGCGGAGCTTGCCCGTCCAGAACGGATGACTTGCGGCGGAGATGTCGAGGCGGACCAGCGGGAGCTCCTCGCCCTCGACCGTCTTCGTCTCCTTCGACTTGATGGTGGAGCGCGAGATCCACTCGGCGCCCGTGGCCGAGTCGTGGAACACGACCTTGTGGTACTCGGGATGGATGCCGGGCTTCATGGCTTCCCCTACCAGCTCGACTTGCGCAGACCCGGGAGCTGGCCGCGCAGGCCGAGCTCGCGGATTGCGATGCGCGAGATCTGGAACTTCTGGTGTACGCCGCGGGCGCGGCCGGAGATCTTGCAGCGGCGGTTCAGCCGTGTGGGGCAGGAGTTCCGCGGGAGCTTCGCGAGGGCCGCAACGGCCTCATCCTTTTCTCGGGGCGGCAGATTGGGGTCTCTCACCTTGTTCCGCAGCTCCGTTCGCCGGGCCGCGTACTTCTTGATGAGAATCTCCCGCTTCTGATCTCGAATCACCTGAGAAAGTTTTGCCACTCGACGCCTCCACGAAACAACGATGATACCCCGGCGCAGACGCCCCGAGCGAGGTCGGAGAGTAAGGAATCCCCCCAGGGGCTGCAAGGTAGGGGGGCCTCAATCATTTCGCATGAAGAGCCCCGCCAGGGCCGTGGCTACCCGCCGCGGTGCGAAGCGCAGCGCAAAGACAGGCAGAGAGTTCTGCAGGCCCGGGATGCGGCAGGCCCGCCCGGCGAGCATGGCCCGAATCCCCGCCTCGGCGACGGTCCGGCTCTGCATCATGTTGAGCCGCTGGTAGAGCGTCGTTCGCTGGCCAGCGGTCTCGATGAACTCCGTCGCCGCGACCCCGGGGCAGACGACGGAGAGCTTCACGCCCGAGCCCTTCAGCTCGCCGGAAAGGGCCTCCCCGAAGCTCAAGACGAAGGCCTTTGCGGCGGAGTAGATCGCGTAGGTCGGCGTGGCCTGGAAGGCACCGATCGAGCTGACGAGCAGGATCCAGCCCCGCCCCCGCTGCCTCATCCCCGGCACGAAGAGCCGTGTCAGGTGTACGACGCTCACCACGTCGAGCTCGAGCAGCTCGCGCTGCCGTTCCCACGGCTGGTCGAGGAAGTCGCCGTGAATGCCGAAGCCGGCATTGTTCACGAGTACATCGACGGGCTTCCCGAGCTCCGCGACACGGTCGGCGAGGATCTGAGCGCTGCCGGGCTCGGAGAGGCTGAGAGCGACGACGTGGGAGACCGTGCCGTGGTCGCGCGCGAGCTCCTCGGCCAGCGTCTTCAGGCGCTCCTCGCGCCTGGCTACCAGCACCAGCTCGCAGCCCTGCGCTGCGAGGATGCGGGCGAAGTCAGCGCCGAAGCCGCTCGACGCCCCCGTCACGAGGGCGAGCGCTCCCGACAGCTCTCCTTGCTTCGTACTGCTCACGTCTTTCTCCTTTCGTCGCCGCAGCCGCTGCGATCCGCGAAGCCGCGGCGAACGATCGCCTCGCTTCAGCGTCCCTTGAAGACCACCGACTTCTTGCCGAGGAAGGCCATCGCGCCGTTCATGAAGTCCTCGCTGCGGCCGGTCCGCATCATGGCCTCGGCCTCGAGGTCGGTCGCGGTACGCAGATCGATCCCTCGCTCCGCGAGGTTCAGGTTCCGCTTCATGTAGCGGTACGCGATCGGCGGGCCGGCCGCGAGACGTTGAGCCATGCTGCGTGCTTCGTCGCGCAGCTTCGCCTTCGGCACCACGCGATTCACGAGGCCGATGCGCTCCGCCTCCTCGGCCGAGAGCCGCTCGGAAAGGAAGTAGAGCTCGCGGGCCTTCGCCGTGCCGAGGATCTTCGTCATGAAGTAGGAGCCGCCGTAATCGCCTGAGAAGCCGATCTTGGCGAAGGCGGTCGTGAAGACGGCGTGGTCTGCGGCAATCCGCAGGTCGCAGGCCATTGCCAGCGAGAGCGAAGCGCCGGCGCAGGCGCCGTTGATCACCGCCAGCGTGGGCTTTCCCATCTCGTGCAGCAGCAGAGAAGCCTCCTGGCCGCGGCGCAGGTTGTCGATCGTGTCCTCGAGTAGCGGAAGGCCGTCGGCTCCCTTGCTGCGGCCCGCTGCGATCGTAGAGCCGGCGTTTCCCATGTCGCTGATGTCGCCGCCCGCGGAGAAGGCGCGGTCGCCGGCACCGGTCAGCACCACGCAGCGCACCTCGGGATCCCCTGCCAGCTCGCGCAGCTTCTCGGGCAATGCTGCGATCAGCTCCTGGTTGAGAGAGTTCATCTTCTCGGGCCGGTTCAGCGTCACCGTCGCGACACCGCCAGCGCGCTCCACCTTCACTGCTTCAGAGCTCACGTCTTCCTCCTCGAGATGGGGGGCCTTGGAAAGTGCTCAGCATCTGCCGAGCTCGCGCAGGCGCTGCTCGACGCGCGCCACGTCGGCCGGCACATCCACCGGGACACTGTGCCAGCCCTCCACCACGGCAACCTGGATCGGAAAGCCGTGCTCGAGCGCGCGCAGCTGCTCGAGCGATTCCGCACGCTCTGCCGGCGTCGGCGCCAGAGCGACGAAGCGCAACAGGAACTCGCGCCGGTAGGCGTAGAGGCCGACGTGCTGCCAGATCGGTGCAGCGGGCGCACCCTCCCGCTGGAACGGAATCGGACTGCGCGAGAAGTAGAGCGCGCGGCCGCGGCGGTCGAGGACGACCTTCACGCGGTTCGGGTCCGCGAGGGCGCCGGGCTCGGCCGCATGCACGACGGTGGCCATCGGCGCCTCCGGATCCGCGGCCAGCGCGTCCACGGCGGCGTCGATCACGAAGCCTTCGATCAGGGGCTCATCCCCCTGCACGTTGACGATCACGGAGTCGCGCAGGTGGGCGGCGACCTCCGCGAGGCGGTCGGTGCCGGTCGGATGCGCGGCCGAGGTGAGGATCGCCTCGGCGCCGAACCTGGCGCAGGCCTCGGCGATCCGGACATCGTCGGTGGCGACGAGGACACAGCGCAGGCGCTTCGCCGTTCGCGCAGCTTCCCAGACGCGCTGAATCATCGGCACGCCCGAGATCGGCACCAGCGGCTTGCCCGGGAAGCGTGAGGCGTGGAATCGGGCCGGAATCACTCCCACCGCCGTCCCCGGAGCC
>CAYGXT010000051.1:0-11882 GCA_964353695.1 uncultured Myxococcaceae bacterium | reverse complement strand
CGGTCGGACTCCACCTCGAGGAAGCTCTGGGGCAGCTTGAATCCCGGATCGGCGGGCTTGCTCGCCTCCATCCAGGCTCGAACCTCTCTGCGGAACTCCGAGATCTCCTTCGGTTCGATCTCTTCTTGCGCGCTGCTCATGGCATGGGGCCTCCGGCCGGGACTTTGACTGCGGCGTCAACCGCAGTATAGACAGGAGCAATGGGCCGGCGCCCCGTCCCGACCGCCGCGAGGTATTCCGCATGATGGACGCTGCCCGACCGGCCGACCGCCGCGACCGCATCGAGGCCCGCCTGCGCGAGGCGCTCGCCGCCGTCCACGTCGAAGTGATCGACGAGACGCAGCGCCACGCCGGCCACGAAGGAGCGCGGGGCGGCCAGAGCCATTACCAGGCTACCGTGGTCTCGCCGCGTTTTGAGGGCCTCTCGCGCGTGGACGCGCAGCGGCTCGTCTACGAAGCGCTGGAGAGTGAGCTGAAGGGGGGCCTGCACGCGCTGGCGCTGCGCACGCTCACGCCGGAGCAATGGCGAAGGGGCGTGTGATGGCCTTCGCCTGCGGCGCGGGCTGAGCTGCGGGCCGGGCCGTGGTCGTCTGGCGACTGCCGCAAGAGCTGGTCTTTCCGCCGCCGGGCGAGGCGGAGCCATCCGGCCTTCTTGCCGTCGGCGGCGACCTCTCGCCGGAGCGACTCCTTCTCGCCTACGCGAGCGGCATCTTCCCGTGGCCGAGCGAGGGCCTGCCGCTGCCGTGGTTCTCGCCCGATCCGCGCTGGGTGATCGTGCCGTCCGAGGTCCGCGTGCCGCGGCGGCTCGCGCGCAGCCTGCGCGCCGCGCGCTACGAGGTGCGGCTCGACACGGCCTTCCTCCGCGTGATTCGGGCCTGCGCCAGCGCAGAGCGGCCGGGGCAGGATGGTACGTGGATCACGCCGGAGATGGTGGCAGCCTACGAGAGGCTGCATGCGCTCGGCTTCGCGCACAGCGCCGAAGCGTGGCGGGAAGGTGAGCTCGTGGGCGGCCTCTACGGAGTCAGCCTCGGCGGCTGCTTCTTCGGCGAGAGCATGTTCACGCGCGTTCCCGACGCATCGAAGACGGCGCTCGTCACGCTGCTGCGGCAGCTCGACGCCTGGGGCTTCCCGCTCTTCGACTGCCAGACGCATACGCCTCACGTGGAGCGTCTTGGCGCCCGCGCCTGGCCCCGCGAAATCTTTCTCGAGGCGCTGAGCGAGGCGCTGGAGCAGCCGACGAGGTGTGGACGCTGGCGGCTCGACGCGGGGATCACTCCCGCTCGACCGGCACGAAGCGCTCCAGCCATTCTGCGAGGGAGACGTTGAAGCCTGCGGCGTTGCGGTGCCCGCCGCCACCGAAACGCGCGGCGAGCTCGGCCACATCGAACTCGCCGATCGAGTAGATCGATACGTTGACCCGATGGCCCAGGATCCGGTAGACGGCGCCGCATGGGACGCCGCATGCCGCGCGGCTCGCGAGCTCATGGCCAAGACGGCTGCGAAGGTGCACTGAGTTCACGGCCTCGAGCCGCAGCTCGTCCACACAGATCGGGTGCGCGTTGTGCAGCGTGTGCTCGATGTCCATGCGGTTGGCCCGGACGATGGACTCTCCGTCGGAGGCGAGCTTCTCGACGGGAGTCTTCACGAGGGTCTCCCAGGCCTCGAACGTGCGTGGATGGGACGTGATCGCGGCGTTCACCTCCTCCGATGCCGGGAGTTCGAAACGCCAGAGATCCTGATCCTCGACGTAGCGCAGCAGGTCGGGAGGTGGCACGTCGGGGTGGAAGTACATCCAGGCGAGGATGGCGCCCGAATGGGAGAGATCGAAACGGATCACATGGCCGCGGGAGCGAAGCCCATCCGCGAGCCCGGGCTCGGCCTCGAATCGCCGCAGCGCCGACACGTGATGGTCCAGCACGATCAGCTTTCCAGCCTCCTCGCCGAGGGTGCGCAGCGTGTCGTTGTCGGTAGCGATGTCGGCGAAGACGACGAGGGCGCCCTTATGCCGCCCCGGCCGCACCACGTCGTCATGCCCGCGCGGGATATAGGACGCGCTCGCACCCCAGGCGCGCCACAGGGCCCAGGCGGCGCCAAAGCCGTCGGGGCAGCCCGCGTGATAGAAGCAGACGCGTCTCACGGAGCGACCGTAGCCCATCCCTTCCGCGCCGAGGCGGGTCTGCGGCCGCTGCTCGCGGGGCGAGGCGGCGTGGGACACCGGCGCATTCTAGACTCCCCCATCCCCCTTCCACAAAGGAGAGTCATTCGAATGAGCAAGCAAGCAGGCCTCGTCTTGACGATCGTCCTCGCGGTCGCGAGCGGAGCTTCGGCGCAGAGCGCCAAGCCGGCGCCTCAGACCGACGACCAGAAGGTCCTGTACGCCGCAGGGGCCGCGCTGGCCCAGAACATCGCGTCCTGGAACCTGAAGCCCGAGGAGATCGTCTTCGTGGTGCAGGGTCTCGAGGACGCGGCAGCGGGCAAGAAACTCGCCGTCGATCTGGACCAGGTGAAGCCGAAGATCCAGGCCTTTGCCCAGGCGCGCGCCGCCGCCTCGTCCGCCGTGGAGAAGAAGGCCTCGGAGCCCTTCCTCGCGAAGGCGGCTGCGGAGAAGGGCGCGAAGAAGACGGAGTCCGGGCTGATCCTCACCGAGATCAAGGCTGGCGACGGGCCTTCGCCCAAGGCCGAGGAGAAGGTGAAGGTGCACTATCACGGCACGCTCACGGACGGCACGGTCTTCGATAGCTCCGTGCAGCGCGGCGAGCCGGTGAGCTTTCCGCTGAAAGGGGTGATCCCCTGCTGGACTGAAGGCCTCCAGCTCATGAAGGTGGGAGAGAAGGCGAAGCTCGTCTGCCCGCCCGAGATCGCCTACGGCGAACGCGGCGCACCGCCGAAGATCAAGCCCGGCGCGACGCTGGTCTTCGAGGTCGAGTTGCTCGGGATCGAGAAGTAGTAGGAACGTCGCGGGAAAAGAGAAGGGCCAGGTAGCCTTGCGGCTACCTGGCCCTTCGAGACCCGGCGGCTCGTCGCCGCCGAAGACTTGGCCTACTTGGCCGAGATGCTCATCGACCGCTTCCAGAGCTCGCACTGCCGCTGGACCGGACCGAACTGGTCCTTCTCCATCAGCTCGCGCAGCTGTACGTTGCGGTTGATCTGCAGGTCAGCCTTGGTGTTGCCCTTGACCAGCGGGCGCAGCTTCGACCACGACTCGCCGTTCACCTGCGTGTTCACGCCACCGTTCTCCGTCAGATAGACCAACACGGAGCGCGTGCGCCTCTCGGACAGACCCTGGTTGTACTCGACGCCACCGCGGCGGTCGGCGTTGCCGTCGACCTGGACCTTCGTGGCCGGGCTCGACTTCAGCACCGACGAAACGGTCGCCAGGGTGCTCGTGGCCTCCTTGCGGAGGTTCCACTTGGCCGTATCGAACTCCACGTTCGGAATCGACCAGCAGCCCTTGGCATCGACCTTCGCCGACTTCGGCGAGCTGAGGCACTCGTCGCGATCGTCCGTCACGCCGTCGCCGTCGTTGTCCGGGATCTTGGCCATGAACACGGCCGTTGAGAAGCTGCCGATGCCCTTGCCGTCGGCGATCTGCGAGGCCGGCGTGTACGTGCCGCAGGGCGACACCGCCGCGAGGCTCTTCATGAACTCGGTGCCCTTCGAGTCGCTGCCGACCTGCACCGAGTGGATGCAGAGGCTGCCGATCTCATGCGAGCCGACGAGGCTCCTGGCCGCAAGAAGCGCCTGCTCCGCAGCCTCGGGCTCCGGCAGACCGTCGCTCACGACCACGACGGCCGAACGGCCCTGAGCTCCGTTGTTGCAGACGTTGTCGTCCTGGTAGGTCTTCAGCATCACGTTCACTTCGTTGAGCACGTCGGACATCGGCGTCGTTCCGCCCATGCCGTTGATGTCACCGAGCGGCTGCAACTCGGCAACCTTGCTCGCGAGTGCGTTGCGGTCGAACTTCCCAAGAGGCGCGATCAGCCGATCGCCACCGCCGAAGCCCACGAAGCCGGCGTTGTATGTGCCGCCTTCGAAGGGCGCCTGCACGTTGGCGTCGGGCATGCCGGCCACGATGGCCTGCGACGTGCTCTTGGCCGTCGGGAAGTTGCCATGATTGAATATCGTGCCGGATGCATCCGTCACGAGGACCATCTGGTCCACCGCACGCCAGTAGCCGGGCGCAGAAAACTTCTGCACCGACGGCGCGGGCGCGGGCGCCGGCGCGCTGGCACATCCCACCAAGAACGCGCCCACGAAACCGATCCAAGAAAGCTTACGCATCAAAGCTCCTCCCGCTTCGTAGCGGCCCTGAGAGCACTCGCTCATGGTGGCCGGAAGCAACTGCGAAACCCCTCTAAGGGCCTTGGGCTCCACCCCTATCGGAGCCCACCCCCCAAACTTGAGAACTACAAGACCATCGCACAACTGTGTACACACGCAAGACTGTTCGTGATTTGGCCCCGGTGCATACAGAAATTACCGGTCTGCTGCCGCCGGCGTCGATCAGTGTAGGGCTCTCTTCGCAAGGCACCAACAGGAATTTTGAGTTGGTGGAGCAGAGTTCTCAGCTGACGCGCAATTGAGGGTGGAGACCCACACGGTTTTGTAGCGGAGGCGGCACGCCTGCAGGATATTCCACTACGCAAGCGTAGAGAAAAACCTTCACTTTTTCGGCGGGCACGACAAGAACAAATAGTGGCGAGGGTGCCGAAGAGGCAGGCGAGCAGGCCGGCCGTCCCCGGCTCGGCGCTGGCTGGCTACGCGGAGGGTCGCAGCACGAGCGCCTGATCGGCCTCGACCCGCCCCCTGTACGGCATGCCCTCGTCGCGCCCGTCGCTCGCGACCTCGATCTGCAGTCCTGGCTCGAGCGGCACTCGCACGGCGAAGCCGGAGAAGTTGAGCGCCACGACGCGGCGATCGCCCGCGTGGATCCGCTCCCAGACCAGCACGCTCTCGGGGGCGGGTAGCCAGCGGAACTCGCCGAGGCGCAGCGCTGGTGAGGCCCTGCGCGCTGCGAGAAGCCTGCGGTAGAGCTGGAGGATCGAGCCGGCCTCCTCGCGCAGGGTGTCCACGTTGCGGTGCGCTGCATCGGGGGGCCATGGGAGCCACGGTTCGTGCGCACCCCAGCCGTGGCCGGGTTCTGCATCCCACGGCAGCGGCGCACGGCAGCCGTCGCGTCCTCCCGGGTCGAGCGTTCGGCCGGGCGGAATCACGGCGTCCTCGAGGCCGAGCTCTTCGCCCGCGTAGAGGAAGGGCGTGCCGCGCAGGGCGAGCAGCAGCACGGCGGCGGCGCGTGCGCGGGCCTCGCTCCCGTAACGCGTGCGGTGCCGCCGGTTGTCGTGATTCGAGAGCACCCATGTCGGCCACGCGTCGCGCGCATCGAGAGCGCTGCGCGTCTGGTCGATGCGCTCGCGCCAGCTCGAAGCCTCCCACGGCGCGAAGAGCGGCGGAAAGTTGAAGGCGAGATGGAGCTCGTCGTTCGTGCCGTAATGCCGCGCGACCACCTCCGTCCAGGGGACGGCCACCTCTCCCACCATCAGGCGCTCGCCAGGCCAGGCGTCGATGAGCTTGCGGATCGTACGCAGGCGCGCGTGCGTGCTCGCATGCTCGTTCAGCGCGCAGTAGGGGATCTTCGCGCGCTCGGGCACGACGCTCGGAAGGGCCGGATCCTTCCCGATGCAATGAACGACGTCCATGCGGAAGCCGTCCACGCCTCGCTCGAGCCAGAAGCGCAGCGTCTCGTGCAAAGCAGCCTCGACGCCGGGCTCGTCCCAGTCGAGGTCAGGCTGCTCGGGCAGGAAGAGGTGCAGGTACCATTGCTGCGTGGCTTCGTCGAAGGTCCAGGCCGGGCCGTCGCTGAAGGCCGCGCGCCAGTTGTTGGGTGGCCGATCCGGCGTGCCATCTCGCCAGACGTACCAGCTCCGCTTCGGTGACCTCCGCGAAGCGCGCGCCTCGATGAACCAGGGATGCTGATCGCTGGTGTGGTTCGGAACCCAGTCGATCAGCACGCGCAGCCCGCGCGCGTGGGCATCGGCCAGGAGCCGGTCGAAGTCGGCGAGCGTGCCGAAGAGAGGATCGACGTCACAGTAGTCCGAGACGTCGTAGCCGTAGTCCTTCATCGGCGAGCGGAAGAAAGGGGAGATCCAGATCGTGTCGACGCCGAGCCAGACCAGGTGATCGAGGTGCCGGCGGATGCCCTCGAGGTCGCCGACGCCATCGCCGCTCGCGTCGCAGAAGCTGCGCGGATAGATCTGGTAGACGACGGCGGACTTCCACCAGGGTGCGTCGGAACTCGGCACGCTTGGATTCTTGTTGACCGCGAGGACGATGGCAAGCAGGATTTGCCCTTCTTTCCCACTGGAGGAGCCCGCCATGCCCTACGAGCCTGGGCCTCGCACGAGCCGTCGTGGTTTTCTGAAGGCTCTCGGCGGCGCGGCGGGCGTCGCTGCCCTGCCGATCCGCAGCGAGGGCTATGTGGGCGCCGCGCCCGGCGACGACTACGACGTGATCGTGATCGGCGGCGGTTTCGCGGGCGTCACGGCGGCGCGTGAGCTGCGGCACGCGGGTCTGCGAACCCTCCTGCTCGAGGCTCGCAATCGGCTCGGCGGGCGCACCTTCACCGCGAAGCTCGGCGACGAGCACTTCGATCTCGGTGGCATGTGGGTCCATTGGATGCAGCCGAACGTCTGGGCCGAGATCACGCGCTACGGGCTGCAGATCGCCGAGACGCCCGGCGCAATACCCGAGCGCGTCCTGTGGTGGAGCGGTGGCAAGGCGCGCGAGGCGGGGATGGGAGAGATTCTTCCGCTTCTCGGCGAGGCGATCTGCAGCAAGGGGACGACTCCGGAGCTGCCGCTGCGTACGCTCGAGGGGCTCGCCGTCATGGCCGGTCTCATGACCGACTTTCACGAGGGTGCGGCGCAGGCCTTCCCGCGGCCCATGGATCCCTTCTTCTCGGACGCGTGGAAGGCTTTCGATACTGTTTCGGTGAAAGACCGCCTCGATCAGATGCAGCTCTCCGCCGACCGCCGGGCCCTGCTCGAGGGCATGCTCGGTGCGAGCTGCTGTGCGCCCTTCGCAAATTCGGGGCTCGTCGAGATGCTCCGGTGGTGGGCGCTCTCGGGACAGAACATTCAGGGCTACGGCGATAGCGTCTCGCGCTTCAAGCTTCGCGACGGTACGGTGAGTCTGCTGGAGGCGATGCTCGAAGACGGCCGGCCCGAGGTGCGACTCGGGGCCCCCGTGGCCCGCGTCGAGCAGGGCAGCGGCGTCGTGCGCGTCATCACCGAGCGGGGCGAGAGCTTTCGCGCGCGCGCGGCGATCGCGGCGCTGCCGATGAACGTGCTCGCGAACATCGAATTCTCGCCACCCCTCGACCCCTCGAAGCTAGCGGCCTCGAGGGAGCGCCACGCCGGCTCGGGCGTGAAGCTCTACGCGCGCGTGCGCGGCGAGGTGCCGAGCTTTGCAGCGTTCGCGCCGGAGTCCGAGCCGCTCTCGATGATCTTCACCAGCGAGACCGGCAAGGAGGGTGGCGTGCTGATCGCCTTCGGCATGAGTCCGGAGAAGATTGACACGCATAGCGCGCCGGCCGTGCAGGAGGCCGTGCGCAAGTTTTTCCCGGACCTCAGCGTGACCGAGACCATCGCCTACGATTGGCATCTCGATCCGTACTCGCTGGGCACCTGGTGCATCCTGCGCCCCGGCCAGATGACGAAATATCTCGCGAAGCTGCGCGAGCCGGAGGGGCTCGTCCACTTCGCGGGCGGCGACATCGCGCTCGGCTGCCGCGGCTTCATCGACGGCGCGATCGAGTCGGGGGGGCGCGTCGCGCACGAGGTCATGGCGCGGCTCGCCGGGCGCGTCCGGCCGGCGGAGTCTGCCGCGGCGGCCGCGGCAGCGGCCTTGGACGTGGCGCCCGGCGACGCCGTTTTCCGCCAGTGCGTGGTCTGCCATCCGAGCGATGCATCGGGCCAGCACGGCGTTGGCCCGAACCTGCGCGGAGTCCCCGGCCGCAAGATCGCGAGCGCGCCGGACTACCCGTTCTCGGAGGCGTTGCGGAGCCTCGACAGCACCTGGTCTCCGGAGCAGCTCGACGCCTTCCTCGCGAACCCCGCGAAGCGCGCGCCTGGCACGAAGATGGCCTTCGGCGGCGTTGCCAGTGCCTCCGATCGCGCCGCGCTGATCGAGCTCCTGTCGAAGATCCCTTGAACCGGAGCGTTCTGGGCGATGAAGTGCTGGCGAGCGTCAGCCCACCCAGACCACCGTCCACTGGCGCAGCTCGCCGCGGATGCGCGTTTGCACGGCATCGCCCTCGCGGTGGCCCATGACTGCGCTGCCGATGGGCGAGGCCGGTGTCACGACGCTGAAGAAGCCGTCGCCGCCCGGGCCCGTGAGCTCCTCGCCGGCACCCACGGGTGAGAGGAAGAATGTCAGGCCCTGGCCGTCTTCGTCTTCGACCTCGACCAGCGCGCCGACGCCGATGGGCGCGCCGCGCGCGAAAAGTGCCGGGCGGAAGGCCTCGAGCGTCGCCACGTCGGCGCGTGCCTGTGCCGCGCGCTTCGCCTGCGCGCGGGCCAGGCGCGAGAACTCGAGTGCGGTGCGCGAATCCTCCCGCTTCTCGGCCGGCGTGGCGCCCTCGCGGGCCTCCTCCGCGGCGGCGTCGCTCGCGGCTTCGGCCGTGCGGGCCGAGGCGCGCACGCGCTCGACGAGCTGGGTGACGAGCGCAGCCTTGTCCATGCGCGGCCCTCCTCGTGGCCTCCGGCGTGCTGGAGGCGGCGTCAGCGCGGGCCGTCCGCCGCGGCGAGCTCCGGGTCGGGCCGCAACGGCGGCGCAGTCTGGTGCAGGAGCTGCCGGTCTCGCTCCGACATCCAATGCGTAGCGCCCTTATCCTCGAGCAGCACGAGCAGATTTTTCACCGTCGGCTCGATGCGCTCGAGAAAGGGCTTCGGGTAGAGGCCGATCCAGAAGATCAGCACGACGAGCGGGACCACCGCGGCGATCTCGCGCGACGTGAGGTCGGTCAGGGTTCGGTTCTCTTCCTTCGTCAGCGGGCCGAAGATCACTTGCTTGTACATCGTGAGCAGGTAGACCGCGCCGAGCACGACGCCGAGGGTCGCGAGCCCACCCGCCAGCGGAACCGCGCGGAAGGCGCCGAGCAGGATCAGGAACTCGCCCACGAAGCCGTTCGTGCCCGGCAGGCCGATCGAGGAGAGCGTCACGACCAGGAGAAGCGCCGAGTAGATCGGCACCACGGCCCATAGGCCGCCGAACTCGGAGACCTGTCGTGTGTGCCGGCGATCGTAGATGTAGCCGACGAGGATGAAGAGGGAGGCGGTCGAGACGCCGTGGTTCACCATCTGCAACACGCCGCCCGTGATCCCGCTGATGTTGAAGGCGTAGAGGCCGAGCATCACGAAGCCGAGGTGGCTCACGGATGAGTAGGCGACCAGACGCTTCATGTCGGGTTGCACATAGGCCACCATCGCGCCGTAAAGGATCCCGACCACGGCCAGGGCGATGATGATTGGAAAGGCGAGCTCGGCGGCCTGCGGGAAGATCGGCAACGCGAAGCGCAGGAAGCCGTAGGCGCCCATCTTGAGCAGCACGCCGGCCAGAGCCACCGAGCCGCCCGTCGGTGCCTCGGTATGGGCGTCGGGCAGCCAGGTATGGAACGGCAGCATCGGCACCTTGATCATGAACGCGAAGGCGAAGGCAGCGAAGAGCCAGAGCTGCTCGGCGATCGAGAGGTCGTTGTCGTAGAGGCCGACGATGTCGAAGCTGAGCGGTCCGTCCCCAGCGTGGCGCAGCACCAAATAGATCATGGCGACCAGCATCATGCCGCTGCCGACGAAGGTGTAGAGGAAGAACTTGATCGCCGCGTAGCGCCGTCGCGGCCCGCCCCAGACCCCGATCACGAGGAACATGGGCAGCAGCATCATCTCCCAGAACAGCAGGAAGAGCAGGAGATCCGACGCGACGAGAGCCCCGAGCATGAGGCCTTCCAGGATCAGCATCGCCGCCATGTACTGGTTCACGCGCTTCTGGATGTCGCTCCAGGAGGCCAGCAGGAGGACGGGCGTAAGAACCGTCGTCAGCAGCACGAGCCAGAGGGAGAAGCCGTCGACGCCGAGTGAGTAGAACGCGCCAAGCTGTGGAATCCACGCCGCCCTCTCCACGAGCTGGAGCGTGCCGAGCGCCGGATCGAACGCCTGCAGGATCATCAGCGAGACGGCGAGAGGCACCAGCGAGAAGGCGAAGGCTGAGCGCCGAGGCAGCTCGATGGGATCGCTCGGCAGCAGCAGAAGCAGGATCCCGGCGAGGATCGGTGTGGCGACGACGAGGCTGAGCAGGGGAAGGCCGTCCATCTAGGCTCCCCGGAGAAGAGCCACCAGCAGCCCGATGGCGCCGATCAGCATCACGAAGAGATACTGCTGCGTGAGGCCAGACTGCACGAAGCGGCCGGCGCTCCCGATCGCGACGACCAGACGCCCGACGCCGTCGACGGCGCCGTCGATGATCCTGGCATCGATCACCTGCCAGAAGAAGCGCGAGAGGGCGATATAGGGCCGCACCACGATCGCATCGTAGATCTCGTCCACGTACCACTTGTTCCAAAGCAGGTCGTAGAGCGCCCGCAGACCTTTGGCCAGCCGCGCTGCCGCGTTCGACGGCCGCCCGTACAGCGCAAAGGCGATGCCGATGCCCGCAAATGCCACGCCGGAGGTGAGCAGCATGAGCGCGGTGGCGCCGAGGGCCGGGGCGGCGTGATGGCCGGCCGGCTCGGGAAGTGCCGCGAGGGAGGGCGCCAGATACTCGACGAAGCGATTGCCCCAGAGCCAGCCGTGCGGCAGCCCGATCCAGCCTCCGACGGTCGAGAGCAACGCGAGGATCACGAGGGGCACGGTCATCACGGCCGGCGACTCGTGGGCGTGCTTCGCCCGCTGCGGATCGAGGCGGCTCGCGCCCGTGAAGGCGAGGAAGAAGGCGCGAAAGGTGTAGAAGGCCGTGAGCCCTGCGGCCGCCACGCCGAGCGCCCACACCAGCGTGTGTCCACGCTCGAAGGCCTGCTCGAGGATCAGGTCCTTCGAAAAGAAGGCCGCGAAGGGGAAGACGCCGGAAAGGGCGAGCGCACCCACCAGGAAGGTCGCCGCCGTCACGGGCATGATCCGCCGCAGGCCGCCCATCTTCCAGACGTCGAGCTCGCCGTGGAGCGCGTGCATGACGCTCCCGGCGCAGAGGAACAGCAACGCCTTGAAGAAGGCGTGCGTCATGAGATGGAAGATCCCCGCGGAGAACGCGCCCACCCCGACGCCCACGAACATATAGCCGAGCTGCGACACGGTCGAGTAGGCGAGAATCTTCTTGAGATCGTTCTGCACCAGGGCGATCGTGGCGGCGAAGAGCGCCGTGGCCGCGCCCACCACCGCGACCACCTCGAGGGCTACGGGAGACTGCACGTAGAGCGGCGACAGGCGCGCGATCATGTAGACGCCCGCGGTCACCATCGTGGCGGCATGGATCAGCGCCGAGACAGGCGTCGGGCCGGCCATGGCGTCGGGAAGCCAGGTGTAGAGCGGGATCTGGGCCGACTTGCCGGTGGCGCCCACGAAGAGGAGCAAACAGATCGTCGTCGTCACCAGCGGGGAACTCGATCCGAGGGTCGGCGCCAGTCGGCTCACCTGCTCGAAGGCGAGTGACGGAGCGCCGAGATCCTGCAGGCTCCAGAAGAGCAGGAACATTCCGACCAGGAAGGCCGCGTCGCCGATCCGGTTCACGATCATGGCCTTGCGCCCGGCGTCGGCGTTGGCGACCTCGCGATACCAGAATCCGATGAGGAGATAGGAGCAGAGGCCTACTCCCTCCCAGCCGATGAAGAGCAGGGG
>CAYGXT010000050.1:0-12033 GCA_964353695.1 uncultured Myxococcaceae bacterium | reverse complement strand
GCGGTCGCCAGTGGAGATCTTTCGTCCGTGTGGAAGTTTGCGGGAAGTCCGGGCATGCCTATCTTCGGCACCGTGGGCTTTAGCTACAACAGTGGGGATTCTTGGTCCATATCATCAACAACACCACCACGAGATCCATTAACATCCAACGAAGAAGCGGCCTTTCGGGTCAATGGAGCCGCGGTCCCCGAGCCTCTTTCGGCGTGGCTCCTGGTCAGCGGTCTGGTCGGATTGATAGCGATCAGGAGAGGGATGAAGAAGCAGGTTCGTTGAAAGAGAGTGCGGGCAGGATCAGAAATGGTCCTGCCCGTCTTGCAACGTTCTTTCTGTAAGGGCCAACGCCTACCCGCGGTAATCGTCCTCGCCGAGCGCTACTTCTCGACCGCGTCCACGACGTCCATGACATCCGTCGATGCGCCTTCGGGGGCCGCAATTTCCGTGATCGGGTCGTCGACGTCGTCGTACTCGAGACGCAACGCGCGACTCATCGTCGCGTGCATGTCGTACGTGCACGTGATGTAGGTCAGCTCGAGGATCTCGGTGTCGTTGAGCCCGGCGCGAAGGGCCTCGAAAACGGCATCGGGAACGCGTCCGCCTTCGAGCACCAGGCAGTCCGTGTAGGCGAGAACTGCTCGCTCGATCGGCGAGAAGCAACCGGCCACCGACCAGCTGCGGATCGCCTCGATCTTCTCCTCAGTCAGTCCAACGCCGCGGGCGGCTTTACAATGTTGGGAGAAGACGAACCGGCTCCCCCTGGCGTAGCCGGTGCGGAGCTGGGCCAATTCGCGGAGCTGGGGCGATAGCTCGCGATTCGCGCTTCGGTAGAACGCGAAGCCCTGGACGGTGTGGTCGAAGCAGTCGGGAACGCCGGCGAAGACCGTCCACCAATTTCCCGGCGTACCCGTTTCGGTCCCCGGTGATTCTACGGGATCTCGCTCTCCGAACAGCATCTTGTAGATGGTCTGGGCAGTTTCGTGCGCATCGCCTTTGGAGACCTGACGCAGTCGCGGCATGGCTCGGTTCCTTTCGTCGACTAGCTCGAGGCGTCCGCCTTGTGGAGCGAAATCTTCGGCTTATCCGGGCTCGGAGGCGGGGCTTCCGCGCGCAGCAATTGCAGCGCCTCGGCGGCATCGGCGTCCGTGAACGGTCGCGTGATGACGGCGAACTCGACCGCGATGCCGTCCGGGTCCTCGGTGTAGATGGAGTGGATCCAGCCATGGTCGATCTCGAGGACGTTCTTGCCGCAGCCAAGCCAGCGCTGCTTCCTCCGCTCGATGTCGTCGAGATCGTCGGCCTGAAACGCGATGTGGTTCGTGAGAGGATCGAGGCCCAGGTCGCGGCAGATGTCGGTCCGAAGGTCACTCGACCTGGGAACGTTCGCGAGATCCCAGAAAGCGATCAGCTGGTCATCCTTCGATCCCGTCGCGTAGAAGACGTGCCGGGCAAAGCCACCCTTCTGCGGCACGATCTCCACTTTGACGAGATCGAAGCCCATGGCTTCGGTGTAGAAGCGATGCGTCGCTTCGATGTCTTTCACGGCCAGTGCGATATGGCTTACGCCCATGCTGCTTTCTCCTTCCCTCGGCTCGATCTTCTACTCGGAAGACTCCAGATCTGACAGTCGTGCTTCGTATTCGTGCCACCCGAGGAGGCGCCGGGTCTGGTCGAAACTGGCGCGTGTGTCCTGTCTTGACTGGCCGGTGGTGAGGTCTTCGGCTGCGCACCGCATCGCGAAGATCGCGTGGAGCAGCAGGGAAACCGGGTAGAGCACCACGGCGTAGCCAACCGCTTCGAGCTGGGCCGGGTCGAGCCACGGCGTGCGGCCATCCTCGACGAGATTGGCGGTCTTGAATCCGGGGACGGTCTGGCAGTAGCGTCGCATCTGCTCGACGCTTTCCGGTGCTTCAAGAAACGTGATGTCGGCGCCCGCATCCGCGAACGCCTCGGCGCGCCAGAGCGCCTCGTTGAAGCCGTCGGTCGCGTTGGCATCGGTGCGGGCCATGAGCAGCACGTCGAGCCCGCTCTCTTCGCGCGCGCGGACGCAGGCTCGAATCCGTCGGAGCGCTTCGCTCCGTTCGACGATCGCCTTGCCGGCGGTGTGGCCGCAGCGCTTGGGCCAGGACTGATCCTCGATCATGACACACGCGAGGCCCGCCTGCGCGCAGCCGAGGAGGGTGCGCTCGGCATTCACGGCGTTGCCGTAGCCGGTATCGGCATCTCCGATGATCGGAAGCGAGGTGGCGGCACACACGTTTCGCGCTTGGTCGAGCATCTCGCCGTAGCTCATGAGCCCGACGTCGGGTAGCGCGAGCCGCGCAGCGGCGACCGAGAAGCCGCCGAGGAAACCCGCGCCGAAGCCTGCTTGCTCGAGCAGGCGAGCCGAGATCGCATCGAAACACCCAGGCGCCTTCAGAACGGAGCCGGTGTCGAGGAGAGTCCGCAAGCGCTCTGCGGGCCTGCTCGCGTTCGGAAACAGGCTCACGCGTCGTCTCCAGGGATGGTAGGATGGAGGGTAATCACCAGCGCGTCCCTTGCCTGCAACACGTGCTCGGTCATCAACCGACCGGCGCGCTCGCCGTCTCCGGCGCAGATCGACCGAACGATGAGCTGATGGAAGAGGGCGGAGCGGCCGAGTCCTTCCCGATCGAACCGCTGATAGGCGCGCAACACGAGTGGATTGTCGATCGTTGCGTCGAGTGCGATCACGAGGAAGGGATTCCCTGAAATCTCGGAGACCTTGTGGTGGAGTGCGGCGTTCGATGACCGCACCGCGGCGAAGTCGTCGTCCACGTGGTCGCGCGCGGCGGTGTCGAACGCGTCCGAGAGCCGAACAAGCTCGCTGCGATCCGACTCTCCCGCGCGTCGCGCGGCGAGCTCGCATGCGAAAGCTTCGAGGCGCGCCCGCAGCTCATAGAGGTCCGAGATCTGCTCGCTCGTGAGGGTGCGGACGCTGGCGCCGCGCCGCTTTTCGATGCGAACGACGCCGTCGCGCTCGAGGCAGCGCAAGGCCTGGCGGACGGGGGTTCGCGACACGCTGGCCAGACGCGCGATCTCGGCTTCGACCAATCGCTCGCCGGGTCGGTACCGCCCGGCAGCGATGCCCTCGCGGATCTCTTGATAGGCGCGATCGCCCTGGTCGGTGCGCAGTCTTAGATCGGCCATCAGGGTCGTATTGTATACCATATTGTATCTATTCTGGACCGTTGTGGAGTAATCACGGAAGAAAATCGATCGATAGTATACAATAATTGGAATCAGAGAGTGATCGGAGCGAAGGGCTGGGGCCCTCGTTGGACCTTACTAGCTCCAACTCGGGGCCGTTCACGCCATGGCCGCAGAGGTCTGGAACTTCAGCGACGTAGGAACGCTGCCCGGTTGCGCCGTGCACTGCGTGGGGGGCCTTGCGGCAGGGAATCTGCGTTTTCGCGGCAGTGTGCTGACACGTTCCCACCAGATGGCCCACCTATCTATTGAAACCAGAGTGCGTTCGACCGGGGGCTCCCCCTGGCGTCGCGAGTTGGCCGCCCTTTTTGGGGGAGGCAGGCCCTCCTCCGTGGAGCTTGCAGATCGCTGATCGGACGTAGTCGAAGGAAGCCCGTTTCTTCTTCTTATGCGCCTTGGCGAAGTTCCTGGTCGCAACTGCTGGAGGAAATCATGCGAAAGCTTCAACTTGTTTCAGCCTTGTTCGTGGTGCTCGGTGCGGCCGTCACGGCGCAAGCCGTAACGATCGATGTTCCGCTCGACCCCGCCTCGTGGTTCAAGTACCCCGCTATCGGCGGCGGCACTCAGGTCAGCGATGCGATGGGCACCGTGACCAACGTCGACGGTCACTTGATTGCAACGAAGACGACCGCGACTGGAGGTAGCAGCCAAGCCTACTTCCTGGGCAGGGATACCGTCGCTACGTATGACCTCCAGAACGCGACCCTGCGGTACCAGTGGAAGCTCGATGGGATGGGCACCTATGCCGGCACCTACAACGGCCTGCTGACTGAGGGCCACGGTGGTTTGGCGTACTACAGACCGATGACGACAAGTTGGACCTATGGCAGCACAATTCTCATTCCCAGCAACACCTGGCTCTATACGGAATACAAGTTTTCCGAAGCTGGCCACATGTGGGAGTACTCCATCGGCACAGGCGGTTACGGTGGAACGAGCATTGCCCACGGCATCACGGCCTTCGCGTCGTGGGATGCTCTGAAGACCGCGCGCCCGTACATTTGGATAGGTGACAACTACGCGGCGGGAGCGCATCTCGAGCTCGCCGAGATGACGATCACCGCAGTTCCGGAGCCCGGGACGGCGGCGCTGATGCTTGTTGGTCTGGTGGCAGTCGGGGTCGCTGCACGGCGCGCCAGGGCTTGAACTAGCGTCAGCGCAGTGAAGGCGGCCGACGCAGCGCCTCGAAGTGCCTCCGTAACCACGCGATCTATCAGCCGCGCCGCCGCGCTACCCCGCCTAGCCCCGCAAGGCCGGAGGCCAGGAGGAGGAGGCTGGACGGCTCAGGCACGTATTCCGCATGGAGTTGCATAGAGTTACTCTGCACATGGCCAGTAAACAGTCCCGCACCTATGAGATCAACCGAGGCGTTGGCCCCCAGACTAATACCGATGATGTCTCCTATTTTTGCCATGAACTCCCCATCATAGGATTCACTGAATGTTTCATTTGAACCTAACGAGACTTTTTCATGGCTCCATATTGCTTGGCTCAGATCGGGAACCCCATCGATATAAGGATCGTTCAGGGTGAGAGACATCGTGTCGGTAAACCCTCCGGTGATCGATGCACTACTCCAAAGACCGGTCGAGGCCATTGCTTGCCAACTGAAAACAACCCGGACCGGGTCGCCCAGTTGCTCGCCGCCGGTGGCGTCGAGCTGGAAAAAGAGACCGGTGGTGACCCCGGGCTCAACCGTATTGGCGTTGCCGTAGGCCCAACCCGACTCTCGGGCATAACCAGCCGACACCTGTGCCTTTGCCGAAAGAGCTATTTCCAAGTCATCCGGCTCAGTGCTATACCAGAACGCGTTTCCGAGACCTTCTGCAGACACATAAGGCGCCCCTGCAACAGCATGGGTAGAGATATCACTGCCCCAATGCGCATCCAGGATGGGGCCATTAACATAATATCCATTATTTACATAAGCCTCTGATTGTGAGTGGAAACCGCTCGCAAAGTAATTGAACATTACCGCCTGGGCCTTGCCGGCAAGAAGCAATGCCAAAGCCGCTGCCACCAACAACACCAGATATTCGTTCTTCAGCTTGGTCATGACGAGCATCTCCTTCTTTTTTACGCCGGAAGGACGGGGACGCCAGTCCGGAGGCCAGGAGACTGATGGCTCTCGGCGCTGGGTACTGGCCGGCTTCAGTGGCTTTGTAATGCATTGGGCGTGCCCGGCCCGGGAGGGGCTACGCGAGGCGAGAGGCGATCAGCTGAGGCATTGTGCCTCGCTAGCCTTTCAGCCTGTGGCGTTACGCCATCGTACGTGCGCCGCCGCGACCCGGGGATCTGGCGGCTCTGGTGCGCGCTTGGGCGGGTTGCACGGCTGATCGAGCCCTCGCGTTTGGGACGGTCGGTCGCCGAGCTACGGGGCGCTGGCGTCGCAGGGGGCATGCCCTGCGCACGACAGTCCGGACGGTCCTGGCGCCTTGAAGAAGCTCTTCTTCAGGATCGCTAGGTCCGCGAAGTTGACGATGTGGTCCCCGTTGAGATCGGTTGCCGCGTCTACCTTGAAGAACACGCTCTTCATCTTGGCCAGATCCGCGAAGTTCACGATGCCGTCGTTGGTGAGGTCGGCGTCGCAGGCGTTTCCGTAGCCGTCCTTGTCGGCATCGAGCTGGGTCGGATTGGCGATGGCCGTGCAGTTGTCGCAGGCGTCGCCGATCTTGTCGCTGTCGGCGTTCGCCTGATCAGGATTCGACTTCGTCGGGCAGTTGTCGGCGGCGTCCGGGTGCCCGTCCCCATCCGTGTCCGGCGGGCCCACCTGGAGATCGAAAGTCACTCCGCCCAAGAGGACGCTCTTCGTCACGAAGTCGCGCCCCTCGAGCACAAGGCGACCTCTCGCTCCGGCCGGAGCGTTCGCCGCCGGCACGATCTTCGCCTCGACGAGCGCGGTTCCGAGCGGAGGTACGGGGATCGGGCCTTGCGGCAAGACCTGGTAGCCCCAGCCCGGCGGCAGCCCGGTCGCGTCCGGGACGATCTCGATCTGCCGCGTCCCCTGGTTGCTCGGGTTGTGGACCTCGAAGTCGAGCGTCCCGTCTTCGCCTTCGGTGAACTCGTCGACGACGTTCTGCTGCGCGAGGTTGTTGTCCCAGGGGACGAAGCTCGGGCTCGGGTTCGCGTCGCCGAGGGCGAGCACGGTCGCGTAGCCAGGGAAGGTGATGCCGTCGTCGAGAGCGAGAACGGTCGCGAGCAGACAGACGTGCGCGCTTCCGTCGTCACCGATCACGAGATCGACCGCGTTCCACGTGTAGTGGATTTCGCACGCAGCCGGGTCACTTCGCTCACCGGGAGCGAGCGACGCGATCAGGCACAGGCCCATCGGATTCGCCTGGTAGTCGACCCAGTCACGGCCGATGTTCGAGTTCGTCCAGTAGAGCTGAACCGCGGCATTCTCGACCGTCACGTTGCCGCGGTTCGTTACGGCGACGTGCAGGACCTTGTCGACGCCCGGGTCGATCGACTCGCCGCCCTCGATCGTGATCTCGGGCGATTGCCAGTAGCGTACGGGCGTCCAGCCATCGGGCCCCTCCGTCACCGAGGGAACGCCGCCGTCGTCGTCTGCGTAGTCCTTGATCATCACGTCAGCGCGATACGTCTGGTAGACGAGCGTGTACCGCTGCGGGGGGAAGAGATCCGAGGGCGGAGCGATGACGGTCGGGCGCACGTGGATCGTCCACGTGCCGGACATCGGATTCGGAAGGTCCACGACCTCGACCACGTTGAGCGAGTCCCGCCCGCGCCCCGCCGCGTTTGCGGGCACGGCCGGGTTGAGAACCCAGGGTCGGGTGATGGTGCCGTCGGGCGCCACGAGGAAGAGGTCGAGATCGTTCACGAGCGCGGGCGCGCCGCGCGCCAGCAGGCTTCCGCCGACGGAGAGGTCGTCCCATACGAGCGTCGCGCGCCAGCTTGCGAGCCCGGCGGGGAGCGTTACGGAGTACTCATCGTCGTCGGAGTCGCCGTTTGCATCGAAGTCGCAGAGCAAGGCAGCGTCCGTGGGGCAGCTCCCGGGAGCGCTGAACCCCGCCGCCTCGACGACGCGGCCGTTGTGTCGATCGCGCAGCAGATCGACCGCCGCCTGCACGTCGATCTTCCCGTAGCCGTACGCATAGTCAGGGCCGGGCCCGTCCACGTCCGCGAGATTCGCATCCGTGCAGCATTGATCGACGGCCGTATGGACGAGGAGCGCCTTCACGGTGGAAGGCCAGGGGTCGGAGCCACGCGAGCGGAACTGCTGCACGAGCAGAGCCGCGGCGCCGGTCACGGCAGGCGTTGCCATCGAGGTGCCGCTCAGATTGTCGTAGGGGCCGACCCCCGCGCCGGCGCCGCAGTCGTCGGTGCCGTTCGCGCAGCGGCCGTCGCTCGTGCAGCCGCTCCCCTGACCGCCGGCCGGGCAGACGCCCGCAACGAAGGCATCGTCCGTGAAGATCGTCATCACGGTCGAGTTGACGAGCCCGCCGGCGCCGGCCTGCGTTCCGGGGGCGACGACGTCGGGCTTTAGCCGCCCGTCGTCCACGGGGCCCCGGCTGCTCGTACCCACGAGCTGATTCCGCGCAGGGAGTCCCGCGAGATCCGAGCTGATGCTTCCCACGACGATGGTGTTCTTGGCGCCGTTGGGGATCCGCATGGCGCCCCAGGTGGCCCCTCCGAGGCGCGCCGGCCCCTGGTTTCCCGCCGAAGCGACGATCGAGAGCGCCTCGCTGCGATCGGGATCCGCGACCGCGCCGACGAGGTCGTCGTAGAGCTCGGCGCCACGGTCGTAGCAGGTCGCCGCACCGACCTGATGGCAGTGCGTGTAGCCCCATGAGTTGACCGAGAGCGCGACGGCGCGCGCCAGCGCGTCGTCGTACTGCGTCGAGTGCGTCGCGACCGGCGCGGCCTCGGCGATGAGATCGCCGTCGGTATCGAGGTTAGGTCGCGCGTAGGCGAAGATGCGGGCGTTCGGGGCGACTCCGCGCCATTGGAGCGCGAGGGCGCCGGCCGCGGCGCTCTGCGAGCCGTTGCCCAGCACGATGCCGGCGACGTGGGTCGTGTGGTCGCCGATCGTGGTGTCGTTCGCCGCCTGGTAGCTCGCGCTGTTGCAGTCCTGGTCGAGCGCGCCATCTCCGTCGCTGTCGCCGAAGCGTACGCGGCGCGTGGTGCCGGAGATCGTGCCGTCGGCCTTCAGCCTGCCCTGGAAGTCGGCGTGGCAGGTGTCGGGGCGCTGAGGCTCCCACTGCCCAACCACCACGCCTTCTCCGTCGAGCGCGTAGGGCGAGCCGGGCTGAGTCCCCGTCATGGCGCGCGCGACTACCACGTCCTCGACGACCTGCACGTTGCTCGCGTTGGTGTCGATGCGCGTCTGATCGAGGTCTTCTTCCGCGGGCGGCGGGACCTCGTCGATGAGCTGCACGAGCTCGAGATCGTCGATCTGTTGGAGGTTGGTCAGCTTCCCGCGGACGAGGAAGGTATGCGTGCGCTCGTCTTCGGCGAGGATCTGCACGATCGAGCCGATCGTCGAGCGCGCGGTCGCCATCCCGACGTCGTCAAAGACCCGGATCTCGACGGCGATCGAGCCATCGGGAAAGACGAGCCGCGGATCTGGTCCGTCGCGAAGGGCGGCCGACACCCGGTCGTTCGCAACGAGTCCGACAATCGAGCGCACCGACGGGTGCGCAAGGAGGCTCGTCATCGCGCCCGGCGGAAATGAGGCGAGCCACGCGCGGTCGGGTACGTAGGCGAGCCTGGTGAGGCCGAGCACGCGAAGCTGAGAGTCGTCGGCGGACGTGGGGAAGCGCACGAACTGGATGAGCGCGTGCACACGGTTGCCCGACGCAATCGCGCCGGAGAGCCCCGGGGGCGGCACGAACTGCCGGGAGTGGAGAAGGATGGTGTAGGGCGCCGCCGCCCGCGCCGCGACGGGGAAGGATACCGGTACGGCAAGGACGAGAAGGGCTGAGAAGAGTAATCGTATGCTCGTCATGGCGATGGTCCTTCCGCGCCCCATCCCGAGTCCGAAGCAGTTTACACCCTCGACCGGGGTGCCGGGTGGGGAATCAGCTCGACCCCTCCAGCCCCCGCAATCAGGGCCGCGCCGAGCGCCTCGCTCATGCCGAAGGGCTCGGCAGCCAGCAGCGCGGCCGACACCAGAGCGACGGCGATCTCGAGCATGAAGAGGACGGCGGCGCGCCCGGGCTCGAGGCGGCTGGCGCCGAAGATCGTGAGCCAGACGGCGGGGAGCAGCCAGAGCAGGGAGAAGGCAAGGAGCCAGACAAGGGGAAGGGAGCTTTGGCTAACAGCGGCGACTGCGGCGCCTGCGCCGGGGAGCATGCTCACGAGCAGGTACACGGGCCCCAGAAAGACGAACTGCGCCAGCACGCGATCGAACGCGGTCTGTCCCGCCGCTGGAAGAAAGAAGACCATCGTCGCAGCCCAGACGATGCCCGCGAGCAGACCCATCCAGTCGCCCGGCGCGCCCGGCCCGGAAGCTACGAGCGTGGGGCCGTAGATCACGGAAAGCCCCGCGAGGCCGAGGCCGATCGAGGCGAGCCGGCGCGACGTGATGGGCTGCGAGAGGTGGAACCGCGCGAAGAGCGTGGTCCAGACCGGCATCAGGTAGAAGAGGAGCACGACGCGGCCAACGCTGCCGCGCACCAACCCCTCGGAATAGAGTGCGATCGAGAGCGCGAGGCCGAAGCCGGCGGCCGGAAGTGCAAAGCCCGCGCTACGGATCTGCGGCCAACGCCGTGCGGCGAAGGGCGCCAGCACGGCCAGCGGGAGCAGGAAGCCGGCAGCGGTGAGCAGCGGCCCGGAGGAGCCTGCCGCGCGGATCTCACGCAGAGGGATCCACAGGGTGCCCCAGAGCAGCGCGGAGGCGAGGATGGGCGCGCTCGCCACAAGGCTGTCCCGTCTGGCCACTCTCTCCCTCACACGTTCCAAGTCCTACGCAGGATATGCCGATCTCGCTGCGTAAGCCCCGGTCGAGGGTGCAGTCGTATGACAAGCGTCATAGGGCGCTGCGCGCCACTCGGTGAGCATCCCGCCCGATCGCCGGGGCCCCTCTACGCTCCGGTCCAACACGAGGCCATGGGAGGAACGGTCATGAAGCGACTCGAGGGCATCCATCTCTCCGACGTGAATGCGGTGTACAGCGGCGCCGAGGGAGATCTGTGGGAGCTCATCATGGGTCAGCAGATCCACATCGGTGGCTTCAAATCGTCGATGGATCTGGCCGAGCGCGCAGGCATCGGCGCGGGCCTGCGCGGCGTCGATCTTTGTTGTTGCAACGGCGCGGGCATGCGCTTCCTGGTGCGCTTCCGCGGCGTTGCCTCGATGACCGGCATCGACGCGACACCGAAGGTGGTCGAGCGCGGGCGGAGCGTCTGCAAGGAAGAAGGCCTCGACGATCGCATCACGTTCGAGGTTGGCGACGGCTGCGCGAGCGGCCTGCCCGCGGGAAAGGCGGACTTCGTCTGGGGCGAGGACGCCTGGTGCTACGTCGAGGACAAGCCGAAGCTCATCGCCGAGGCCGCGCGCATCGTGAAGCCGGGGGGCGTGATTGCCTTCACCGATTGGGTCGAGGGGCCGGCGGGGCTCTCGAGCGCGGAGGTCGAGCGCTATCTGGGCTTCATGAAGTTCCCGACGCTGGCGAGCATCAGCGACTACCGCGGCCTGCTCGAGAAGGCCGGCTGCAAGGTGAGCGAGGCCTCGGATACGGGGCGCTTCGCTCCCTACGTGGATCTCTATCTGCAGATGGTCGACATGCAGCTCACCTTCGATGCGCTACGCGTGCTCGGTTACAACGGGGACGCGGTGGCGGCCGTTGCCGGCGAGATGATGTTCCTGCAGAAGCTGGCGCACGAAGGCAAGATCGCGCAGGGCCGCTTCGTCGCCCGCAAGGGCTGATCGCGCCGTTAGTAGAGGGAGCCGACGGCCGCCTCTCGCAGCCAGGCGATGATCTCCGCCGACTCGAGCTTCGCTGAGCCTCCCACCACGAGGCAGGGAGCCTGCTCCTTGCCGGAGACGCGCACGAGATCGGCCTTCGCGACGGCGTCCTCGCTGACGTTGCGGACGGGGAGCTTCTGGCCGAGGTGCAGGTTGTCGCGGGCGAGCAGCACGGCACGCGAGAAGCCGCAGTGGCTCTTCACGTACAGCAAGGCGTCGGGCGGCACGGCGCCGGGCGCCGGGAAGGGCGTCACCTGCGTGCGCGCCTCGCGGTCGATCCCCGCGCAGAGCGTGGCCAGCTCTTCGATGTTGCGCTGGCCGCCGGGCCCGACGGACGAGGCGTGGCGTACGCTGCCGGCGCTGTCGATCACGAGCGTGGCCCGATCCGTGATGCCGGGGCCGTCCAGGTAGACGCCAAAGCTCTTCGCCACGGCACCCTTGGGCTCGAAGTCGGAGAGCAGCGGGAAGGAAATTCCGCCGAGATCGCGGCCCCAGTTGGCGTGGCTGTAGGCGCTGTCGACGCTGACACCCAGAACCTGGGTGTTGGCCGCCCGGAAACGCGGAAGCAGAGCCTCCACGGCCGGGACCTCCTGGCTTCAGGTGGGGGTCCAGTCGAGCGGGTAGAAGAGCAGGCAGACGTGGTGCCTGCCCCGGAAGTCCGCGAGGTTGACCTTGCGGCCGAGGTGGTCCGAGAGGGTGAAGCCCGGGGCAGCGGCGCCGATCGCAATCATCTGGCACCTCCTTTCGAGGGGCGATCCTAGCTCACCAGCCCCGACCGCTCCGCACCAGCTCGGTGGCCTGCTGTGCGGGCAGGGGCTTCGCGAAGAGATAGCCCTGGCCGTATTCGCAGCCGATCGAGCGGAGATAGGCGGCGTCGGCTTG
>CAYGXT010000049.1:0-12084 GCA_964353695.1 uncultured Myxococcaceae bacterium | reverse complement strand
GCGGGCGTGAGCGGCTTCTCCACCAGCACGTGCTTACCGGCCGCGAGCGCGGCGTAAACCAGCGAGGCATGGGCCGGGGCGGGGGTCACGATGTCCACCGCATCCACTTCGGTCAGGAAGTCGCGGTAGTCGGTGGAGACAGGCTCGCCGACGCCTGCGAGCAGCTTCGGGCTCTCGTCGCAGAGGCGAAGCTCCACGCCAAGCTGGCGCCACGTCTCGAGATGGTTCTTCCCCCAGCGACCGAGACCGATCTGAAGGATCCGCACGTTCGCGGGGTAGCACAGCCCCGCCTCCGGTCGCCAAAGCAGCGAGCCGCAGGGTTGACGGCGCAGTGGATCCGGCCTAACCGCGGCGCCGTATGGGCCCGCTGCAACAAACGACAAGGAGGCTTCTCGTAGCCGCCGCGAGCGCCGCCGCCCTGGCCGCGATGCTCTGGCGCATGGCCCTCGAGCCGGTGGACTTCGGCTACGTCCGCTACCTCGGCATCGCCGACGAGATGGCCCGCTCCGGCGATTGGATCGTGATGCGGATCGTGGACCGGGTCTACCTCGACAAACCTCCACTCTTTTTTTGGCTGATGGCGGCTCCAATCGCGCTGCTCGGCGAGGCACCGGGCTGGGTCTCACACCTTCCAGACCTGCTGGCGTTGGTTCTATCCCTTTTTTGCGTTCAGCGACTCGGCGCCGCCATCTACGGCCGTGGGGAGCCGGCCCTTGTGGGGATGCTCGTCTTTGCGACCACCTGGGAGACCTTCAATCAGGTCAGCGGCAAGCGCCTCGATCTTCTCTTCTCCGCCTTTCTGACGGCCGCGTTCACCGCCTTCTACCTGGGCGCCACCGGCGGCAAGCAAGGCCGACCCCGGCCGGTCCTGCTGGCCCTCGCATGGTTCGCCGTGGCGCTCGCGACGCTCACGAAAGGCCCCCTTGCGATCCTGCTCTTCGTCCTGGTGGCGGTTACCTGGGCGGCGTGGAGGGGGAGGCTTCGCATCTTCGCTAGCAGCGGAAGCCTTGGCGGGATCGCGCTCCTCGTGGGCCTGACCGCCCTGTGGCCGGCTCTGCTCATTGGCAGGCTCGGCTTCGAGGAGACCCTGCGCGCCCTGCACGCTACCGATCTCGCGACGCGGAAGGGAGGCCTCCTGCTTTACGCGCAGAATCTCCCGGTGCTTCAGCTTCCCTGGAGCCTCTTCTTCCCCGCCCTCGCCGCCTGGCTCTGGCGTCGGAGGCCCTGGGCCGCGAGCGACGGCTTCCGATTGCTGCTGGTGTGGTTCCTCGCGATCTTCGTGAGTCTCCATTTCTCCGAGGCCAGGCATCAGCGGTACCTCCAGCCCGCCACCCCGGCACTCTCCCTGCTTCTGCTCTGCCTCTGGTACGAGCCGGGGGGAGGCCTTGCCCTGCTCAAAGGGGCTGCCGAGCGCCTTGCCCGCTGGGCGTCGGCGGGCTGTTTCGCGCTGCTGGCGCTCGCCGGCTCGCTGGCCGGCGTCGGGCTTCTGCTGCTGGATCACGTGCCCGTCTTCGGGCATCCGCTCCCGCCCGAGCGCTGGATCGCCGGGCCGGTCGCGCTCGCGACCGGCGTCTTTGCGGCCTTCGCCCTGCGGAGCCTGCGCCGGGCAGGGCTCGCATTGCATAGCCCGCTGCCTCTCGCCGTCCTGCTGCTCGGGGTCCTCACCAGCATCAGCCTGCTCGCCGCGGGAGAGCTACGAGCGAAGGATCCGACAAAGCTTGCCCGCGCGGCCCTCCTGCCCATGACCGAGGGCAGGCCCGCGGCGCTGCTCGGCTTGGATGAGGAGCAGCACCAGATGAGTCGCCTCCTGACCCGGCGGCCTCTTCTCCTGCTCTCCGGCCTCGAGGCCGCAGCGCAGTGGGCGCGAAGCCAGCCGGAGCCCGGGGCGCTTCTGCTCACCAACGATGCCGGCCGGCGGGCCCTCGCCAGGGAGTCAGGCCTCAGAATCCAGATCCTGCGGGATTTCGAGCTGGCCCAGGAGCCGGTCGAGCTGCTCGAGATCCGTCCGGGGACGTAGGCCAAACCCGCCAACTCGCCGCTCGGAGGCGTCTTTTTCGCGCGTTCAGAGGAATCTCACGCACACGACCCTTGACCCTCATACCCCGAAAGAAATAAGGTGCCGCGGCGTGCCGCTTGCCGTCGGCTGCGCGCCGCGCGTCTTTCCCCTTTTGTTTTGAATCGCCCTTGGGGGGCTCGCGTGTCGAAGGTCTTGGCCGCCCCATGCCTCGAGGAGTGCCGCTTCCATGCCCGAGACCCCGCAGCATCACATCCGCGAGACCTCGACCCTGCGCTTCGCGCGGTTCGTGACTCGAAACCGAGCGCCGATCGGCTTGATGCTGATCTTCACGACCCTGTTCTTCCTCTACCCCATCGTGAACATGGCCACGAGCGCCTTCGGGCACCCGCTGCCGGGGCCGATCGTCCGCGTGGACACGTCGCAGCGCGCCCTGTATCCGGAGCACCCCTTCATCCACGCACAGGACAAGTTCGCGGGCCGCTTCGGCACGTCCTCGCTCGTTGCGATCGGCGTGGTCGTGAAGGACGGCAATGTCTTCACGCCGGAAGTCCTCAAGAAGATCGACAGCATCACCAAGCAGCTCGACGGCATCGGCTACGACAGCCACACCAAGGAGCGCACCGCGCTGCGGGATCAGCTCGAGGCCGACGGCGTGCTCTCGGTCGAGAAGATCGCGATCGCGCTCGACGAGAAGTATCCGCCGTATCCCGTGAACCACGATCAGATCTCGTCGGTGTCGGCGCGCAGCACGCGCGTGGTGCAGGTCGAGGCCGACGGCTCGATCACCTCCGACGTGCTGATGAAAGGTGCGCCCGAGAATCAGGAGGATGCCGACAAGCTGCGCGAGCTGGTGCGGCAGAACCCGCCCTACATCTACGGCCGCCTGGTCTCCATGGACGAGAAAGGCGCGCTCATCACGGCTGGCTTCGTCACCGACCGCTTCAATCGGCCGGTGTACGAGGCCGTGTTCAACCACGTGCAGGGGATCAAGGAGCGGGAGGAGACCGCCAACGTCAAGATCTTCGTCTCCGGCACGCCGATCCTCACGGGCTGGGTGCTGAAGCACGCGCGCGAGGTCGTGCTCTACACCATCGCGACGATCGTCATGATCTTCGCGCTGCTGCTGGCCTACTTCCGGCGGCTGCACGGCGTGCTGATCCCGATGATCGCGGCCATCATTACCGTGATCTGGGGCCTCGGCTTCACCGGCTACATGAAGATAAACTTCGACCCACTCGTCCTCGTGATCCCCATGATCATCACGGCGCGCGCCGTCTCGCACACGGTGCAGATGGCCGAACGCTTCTTCGAGGACTACGAGCTCCTGCTGCCACGCTACGGCGATCCGAACATCGCCAAGGTCGAGGCTGCCACCGTCGCCATGGGCGAGGTCTTCATTCCGGGCACGCTCGGCATCATGGTAGACGTCGGCGGCTTGCTGGTGATTCTCGTGACCTCCATCCCGCAGATGCGCGACCTCGCGATCTTCGGCGCCTGGTGGGTGTTCTCGATCCTCTTCACGGTGGAGCTGCTCCACCCGATCATGATCTGCTACCTGCCGGCGCCCCACGAAGCCGAGCACTTCCTGCCCGTCACCATGGTCAAGATCATGCGCGCGATCGGCTGGGCCTGCACCCACCCGAAGTGGAAGTACGTGATCGGCTTCGCGACCGTCGCGATCTTCTCGGTTTCGACCTACATCACGATCTTTCATTCGAAGATCGGCGAGGCGAGCCCGGGCACGCCGCTACTCTGGCCGACGCACGAGTTCAACGTCGCCACCGCCCAGATCGCCAAGCAGTTCGGCGGCGTGGACTCGATGGTGGTCTACGTCAACGGGGACCGCGCCAATGCCTCGGGCGACGCGGGCCCCGTCGGCAGGATGGAGCTCTTCGAGCGCTGGATGCGGAGCGAGACGCCGCTCGGCGCATCGGTTTCGCTCGTACCCTTCATCAAGGGCTCGTGGCAGATGAACCACTACGGAGATCCGAAGTGGTATTTCATCCCGAACGACGCGGCCACCGTCCGCGGCATGATCTTCCAGCTCCAGACGAACGGTCCGCCGGGCTTCCTGCGCCCCTACATGACCGACGACGGCAGGGACGCGAACATCTCGTTCTTCTACCGCGACCACAAGGGAGACACCATCCACCACGCGGTAACGGAGGCCGAGGAGTTCATCGCGACGAACCCGATGGGCGAGGTTTCGGTACGCCTGACGAAGGACAAGGCGCCGGCCGGGGTGAGCTTCTTCAACCCCCAGAACTTGATCGACTGGTTCTACTACTTCTTCGATCCCCTGCTCCCGTCGCGGCATCACACCCTGAACGTCCGCGTACGCGAGGGAGAGGGCTACAAGCCGGTTGCCGTGAGCAACGTGAAGGAGGCAGGGCTTCCGCCGTGGATCGACGAGATGAAGACAGGGGCCATCGCCGACTACGAGCAGGAGAAGAGTTCCACCGGCGAGGGAGAGTTCTTCACCTGGCCGAAGGACCTGGCGAGCTGGGACAAGGGGGACGTCGATCAGTGGTGGGAGAGCGAGGAGCTCGGCATCCGGGCCGTCGGTCTCAACACCAAGGACCTGATCGTTCAGGACATGAAGTCGGTAGACAAGACCCCCGAATACCAGCCGACGCAGTCCTGGACGCGTGGCGCGCAGTTCGTGATGGCCGGCGGCGTGATGGGCATCCTGGCCGCCATCAACGACGAGGTCGAGCGAGCGCACGTAGCGAACATCTCGCTGATCTTCCTCGTCATCTTCATCCTGCACTCGATCACGTACCAGTCGGCGGCGAGCGGCGGGATCATCTTCCTCCAGATCGCGACGGCCACGCTGCTCTCATTGGCCTACATGGCCATCAAGGGTATCGGCCTCAACATCAACACGCTGCCGGTGCAGTCCGTGGGCGTAGGCATCGGCGTCGACTACGCGATCTACATCGTGGACCGCATCCGGCAGGAGGTGGCCGAGACCTCCGACATCGACGAGGCCGTGCGGAGAGCCATCCGCACCACCGGCATGGCTGTGAGCTTCACGGCCACCACGGTGGTGGGAGGCATCATCCTCTGGAGCTTCTCGAACCTGCGGTTCCAGGCCGAGATGGCACAGCTGCTGGTGATCCTCATGATCATCAACATGCTCGGAGCCATCACGATCGTGCCGACGTTCTACTCGATCCTGCGGCCGAAGGTGGCATCTGCCCTGCTCACCGACGAGCAGCGCGAGGCGATGCGCTACCAGAAGGAGCTGGAAGCGAAGAAGGGCCTGGACTGATCGCGGCGGCGGTTCTCTCGGCATGGAGCAAACGGAACCTCGATGACCGCGGGGATCCTCGTCTCTGATCGCGTGGTGAGCGACGCCGGCCCTTCCCTGCGCGAGGCCGCCGGCGATTTCTCCCTGCTGGTGCTGCGCCCGGACGAAACGCTGGCCGACCCCGGACGCGCCGAGGTCGCGTACTTCTCCGGGGACCTGTTCCCCGCGCGGGCGCGCGAATTCGTGCTCGCGCTGGCGAAGGCCGAGGGCCTGCGCTGGCTCCACGTCTTCAGTGCGGGTGTAGATCATCCATGGTTCCAGCAGCTCCTCGCACGAGGCGTTCGCATCACGACCTCGTCGGGTGCGAGTGCGGTGCCGATCGCGCAGACCGTGACGCTCTACCTGCTCGCGCTCTCGCGGGACCTTCGCAAATGGACGGATGCGCAGCAGCGGAAGGCCTGGGAACCTCACGACATCGTGGATCTGCAGCAGCAGGTGCTCGGCGTGCTCGGCATGGGTCCGATCGGACGCGAAGTTGCCCGCCTCGGCACGGCACTTCGGATGCGGGTCGTGGGCATGACGCGGAGCCCGAAGGGGGACGAGCCCTGCGAGACGTGGCCGCTCTCGCGCCTGCGGGAGCTGCTGCCACAGGTAGACTGGCTCGTGCTCGCGCTCCCGCTCACGAGCGAGACACGCGGCATCCTCTCCGCCGACGCGATCGCCCGCATGAAGCCCGGCGCGTGCGTGCTGAATGTCGGGCGCGGAGACCTCGTGGACGAGACCGCGCTGGGGAAGGCTCTCGAGTCCGGCGCCCTCGGCGGCGCAGGCCTCGACGTCTTCGCCGAGGAGCCGCTCCCGCCCGAGAGCCCGCTGTGGGGCATGCCGAACGTGATCGTCACGCCTCACTCGTCGGGTACGACGCCCGCGAACTACCCGCGTGCGACTGCGATCTTCGTCGAGAACCTGCGGCGCTGGAGAAAAGGGGAGGCGCTGGTCAACGAGGTGGGGCGGGATTAGCCGGCGCGAAGAGAACGGAATGCGATACGGGGCCAGTAGAGCAGGCAGAACGCGACCAGAGCGACTGGGATGGAAGGAATGAGGAGGACGCCCGAGACCACGGGGCCACCCTCCTCGGCCCACGCTAGCCACTCGAACAGCGCCAGAGCGCCGGCGAAGGCTGCCGTGAGATGCAGGATCGCTCCGGCCCGAGGCGGCTTCCCTCTTCGCCGCCGCATGAGCTGCCACACCCACAGCATCAACATGGCGATGATGAGCGGCCCGGTCGAGATGATCCCGATCCAGGCAGGGAGCAAGACCATATCGCCCGGAATGCTAGAGACGCCCTCGAACCACGCGTAGCGAAGCAGAAAGCTGCCAAGGGCCGTGAACGAGACGATCAGCGGGATCTGGATCAACACCGTCCCCGCCCACAGGAGCTCGCGTCGCAGCATGGACATCATGCCTCCAATCTCAGCTGCACTCACGAGCTCACGCAAACAACTCAGGGGCCGGCCTCTGCGCTCAGCGGAATGTAGGTCCGCCCGACCGTCGGGCCGAAGGCGCGCAGACCAGCGGGCGTCACGAGATTGCCCGATGCTCTCGGGATTGGCGCCGCGCCGGCGGCCTCGAGAGCATCCGCCACGGTCGATGAACAAACGTTCCCACCAAGGCCTCGGAAGTACGCTGCATCGCCGACGAAGGATCCGTCGAGCAGCTTGAGCGATCGTACATGAGCAGCGAGACGGCCTGGGTCGATCGTGTCCCTCGGTCGAATGACCGCCCAGGAGCGGCCTCCGACAGTGTCCCTGGTGCTCCAGTCGGCGTACTTGCCGCGGTTGTCTGCAGACAACACCTGAACCAGATCGCCTCGGACCTCCAGTACGAGTGCAGCGTGGCCTGCCTGTTGCTGCTCGCGGTCCACGAAGCGAATCAGCGCCGCCATCTGCGAATCGCCCGTGAGCAGGATGTCCCCCGTTTCGAGGCCCGACGCCCCAAGCTCGCGCAGATCGACGGAGGGCATGCCCTCCGCGGTCGCGACGCGGGCACGCTCTGCGTGCGCCTGCGCACGCCCGTCGGCGCCGGAAAACGTGCCGGGATACGGTGACGAGAGCACCGACTGGAAGCTCATCGCGCCCGGGAACCGCTTCGACAAGTGGAGCTGCGTGCCCGCCACGGCGAGCCAGGGATCGGCGCTGACGGAGAAGCCGCCGGCCCCGAATGCGAGAGCCACGTCGATCCCCGCGCCCGAGAAACCGCTCGGGCCGGTGGTGCCTGCGAAGACGCGGAAGCTCACGCTCGCATGTCCTGAGGGATCGACGCGATCGACAGGGCCTCCTTCCGCGTAGGCGTAGCGGTTCAGGCTGCTCGGCCGCAGCGGATCGGGGACCAGCGAATCCGGCTGGAGGAAGCGGCCCATGGCCGGGTCGTACCAGCGCGCGCCATAGTCGTAGAGGCCGGTGGCTCCATCACGCCGCCGGCCGTTGAAGCCGCGCTCAGGCGGAACGCCTCCAACCGCGCCGCCATAAGGAGCGTAGACCGAACGCGAGAGGACGAGAGCTGCTGCGCTACCCGAGGCCTTCGTCACGAGAACGCTGCTCCCGAGGTGGTCGCCGTGCCGGTAGATGATACCCGTACGCGGTGCCGGATCAGCGCCATCTTCGAAGCCGTCGCCGTCCGTGTCCCGTGACAGCGGGTCGCTGCCGCCCGCGACCTCGGCTCCGTCCGAGAGACCATCGCCGTCGCTATCCGCTACGCCGGGGCGTGTGCCGAGGATGCGCTCCTGGGCGTCGCCGAGCCCATCGCGATCCGTATCGGCGCGGAAGGGGCTGACGCCGAGAGCGAGCTCGGCCTCCTGGCCCAGGCCATCGCCGTCCACGTCCTCGCCGCGAAGGGCACGCCACAGGAGCATGAGGTCTCCCGCGTCGACACGGAACGGTGTCTGTGGCGCCGACTCGAGGGGCGCCACGTCGCCATGCTCGAGCTCGGTAGCGGAGGGGATGCGGCTCCCGGTGACGATACGCCCCGCGAGAAGAGCGTCGGCGGCGTCGAGGCGCCCGTCCGCGTTGAGATCCCCGTCAGGGAAGGCCAGCGCCGGCCGCACGGCCAAGAGATGGAACGCAATGGCCGTGGCGCCGGCCAGCGCGGGCCGGCCCCAAGGAAGGCCGCGCCGGCGCAGCACGAAGAGCCAGCCGCAAAGGGCCAGGCCTGCAGCAGGCGTGAGCAGGACGATCGCGACCGGCGCAGCGCGACGCAGGCGTAGCGGCGCAGCGCCGAGCGAGCTGCCCGCTGGCCCCGGCGGTGCGAAGACATCCACGAGGCTCGCAATCGGCCGGCCTGCGAGCTCGACCTCGATCCGCCCGAGTCCGCGTGTCGCATCCCAGGTGAAGTCGCTCCGCACGAAGCGCTGGGTCGTCGGCCGCGAGCCGGAGCGATCGACCCACTCGACGCGCCTGCCAGCTGCATCGTACGCATGGGTCGAGCTCAGCGTTCCAGACTCGACGGCGCTCACGAGCCGGCCGAGCCCGTCGTAGGCATAGAAGCGCATGCCGAGGCTGATCAGATTGCCAACCGCGTCGTAGCCCGCCGCGAGGCCTCCGACCGTGGCCGGTGCATGGACCGGGCGAGAGCCCGTCGTCGCCGGATAGACCAGGACGCGACCGCCCATGCAGCCGGACGTCGTCGTCGCATCCTTGCAGACCAGGTTTCCCGCGGCGTCGTAGGCGTAGTGGAGCGTGGCGGCCGCGAGTCCGGGACCGAAGGGTCCGCTGGCCTGCACCAGGCGACCCAGCGCGTCGTGGCTGAAGCTGCGGGGAGAGAGGCCTCCCGAGCGCCGATCCTCGATGGACGTCACGCGGTCGCTGGCGTCGAAGCCGTAGGCGAGCTCTTCGAGCACGGTCGCACCCTCACGAACAGAGAGCGAGGCAAGGCGTCCGGTTACGGGATCGAACGACGAGCGGCTCACCACGCCGCTCCCCGCCGTCCACGCCTCGAGGCGGCCGCGCGCATCCCAGTCGATGCTGCTCGCGATCGTCGTCCCCGCAGCGCCCGACGTGCGGATCGCGGTCGGATACCCGCCCGCATCGTGATCGAAGAGCAGCGTCCGCCCGCCGGGCAGCGTGCGAGCCATCACGGCACCAAGCGGGTCGTACGCCGTCGTGAACGAGAACGTCGCTGCGCCGACGTCCTGGGAGTCCGCCGTCACGCGACCGAGCCCATCGTACGCGAGGATCCGGAGCACTCCCGCGTCGTCGGTGCGCGTGGCCAGGAGCCCCACTCCGCGCGCCGCCGTGTCGTAGCCGAATGCTGCCTGGCTCGCCCCCGCGCGGCGCGTCGTCGGGCGGCCGAGGGCATCGTAGGTCCAGGTGGTGGTGCCGAGCGCGTCGACGCGGCTCAGCAGGTTGCCGCCATCGTCGTAGGCCGTAAAGCGCGTCTGCCCAGTATCGGGATCGACGAGACCGACGCGGCGGCCGAGAGCGTCGTATTCGATACGCGTGAGGCTTCCTCCTGCGTCACGCACCTCGAGAAGCCTGTCGAGCGCGTCGTAGGCGTAGGTCGCGACCTCGCTCCCGCCTGCGCCTTCCGCCACGCGCACCACGTTGCCGAAGGGATCGAGCTCTCGCGTTCGCGTGCTCCCGCTAGGATCCGTCAGCATCACGCGAGCGCGCCCGTAGGCGGCCGTCGAGATGCGGCCTGCGCCGGGGAGCGTAATGCGAACCGGACGATCGAGGACGTCGTACGCGACGAGCGTCACGGGCTCAGGATCGCCTTCGAAGTGCGGCGCCGTCTCCGTCGCGAGGCGGCCCAGCGTGTCGTAGCTTCGGGCCGTCTGCACCGCACGCCCTCCGGCGCCCCCACTTCGGGTCGCTATCTGCCTGCCGAGGCGATCGAGCCAGGTCACGCTCACGCGCTCTGCTCCGCTGGCATTCGCGCGATCGTGGCGCTCGACACGGGAGGCGCCCGGAGTGTCGTCGTACACCCAGCGCGTCTCCGCGAGATCGAGGGGCGCCCGCTCGCGGACCACGCGGCCAAAGACGTCGAGGCAGCGGCGCAGTCCGGGCTCGCCCGCAGCGACGTTGGGCCCCCGCTCCTCCTGCACCACGCCGGCGCCGGCCGGATAGGATTCGCAGCCCGGCGGCGTCGCCGTGCTGCTGCGGCTCAACTGTCCGAGCGGATTCGTGACGGACGTACGGAACGCATGCCAGCGCGCGTCGATGCCGAAGAGCGTTGTGCCCCCGCCCTGCCCGGCGTTCGCACGTGGCTCGCGCACCCAGAGGAGATTTCCGTATCCGTCGTAGCCGTAGGTCGTCGTAGGCCCCGCAGTCGTACCCGGAAAACGAACGTCGATGCGCCTCGTCAAGAGACCGCGCGTCGGCGCAGACGCCCCCGTCGTATCGCCGTCGAAGTGATAGAGCGTCTCGCGCAGCACCGTGCCGCTTCCGGGCAGGCCCTGCCGGATGCGCTGGCGGCGTACGCGGTTCACCAGATACGGATCAGGCTCACCGGCAACACGCGCGTACTCGACCTCGGTCGTGCGCGTGTCGGCCGCCACGAGGTCGGTGAGCACGTCTCCCACCCGCGTGGCCACCTCTCCGAAGTCCACGCGCTCGATGACGTTGCCGAACGCGTCGTACCGAAAGCTGCTGGCAATCGCGCGCGGGCTCGCGGCCTCGTCAACCTCGGTCTCGACCCGCCGTGAGAGCAGGCTGATGAAGGGCGGGCCATCGAGATCCTCGGTGTAGCGATACTCGAGGCTGCGCCAGCGGCGAGCGCTGCCCCCCGTGGAGAAGACATCCTCCCGCTCCACCAGACCGGCCCGGGCTTCGTCCTGATGGAAGTGCGTGATCGTCGCGCGGCCGTCGTCGCGGGTGGCCGTGACGGCTCGAAAGCCCCGAAGCTCGCGCGAGGTCGCGTCGAAGACGCCTCCTTCGTACGCGAACGTGGTGCGTGCAGGCCCGGCCCCGCCTCCTACCACCTCGATTGCGCTCACGAGCGGGAGCACCTGCGGCAGGTGCGGCGTGCCGTCGGAGGCGCGGGGCTCGAAGGGGGCGGCCAGATTGCCCGTATGGTCGAAGGCCGTGGAGCTCGTGTAGCTCCACGTAGTACGCGCGCCGAGGGGCGTCGTCAGCGCCTCGAGCAGGTCCGGCACCTGGCCGCGATTCCGGTAGAGCTCATTCGCGCCGCCGAACGAGCGCACCAGATCCAGCATGCCGTCGCCGTCGAGATCGACGAGACGGAGGCCGAGGTCCTGGCCTCGAGCGTTCACGAAGGAGAGGGATGCGGGGAGAGCCCAGGCGGCGCTTGCAGCCCACGGACGCGGGCTGGAGCCATTCCTTGCGTCGCCGCGGTTGAGCCAGACGGCCCGAGGGCCGCCCTCCACCGCCTGCACGACGTCGATGCGCCCGTCTCCGTTGACGTCGGCCAGACGCACGCCGAGATCGCGCGCGAAGGTCGCATCGATCTCGTAGAGGTGCGTGGGGAGGCGCCAGGCGGGGGCGTCCACGAAGGCGCCGGCGCCGGCATTGAGGCTCGCAGCCATGCTCTCGCTGCCGAGCACGAGGTCATAGGCCGCGCTGATCGCATCGGCGAGACCATCGTTGTTAAGATCCACCTCCTCGTTTCCGAGCTCCCAGTGCACGTTCCAGTGCGCGTAGGAGCCGTCGCCGAGAAAGCGCTGCGAACGCGCTTCGTCGTGGATGAGGCGGCGCTGACAGGGCGGATCGAAGGGATCGCAGGGCTGGAAGTCGGGAGAGAGCCGGAGGGTCGCGCTCGCGCCACAAAGGTCCGAGGTGACATCGAAGTCCGAGGTCGCACCTCG
>CAYGXT010000048.1:0-12199 GCA_964353695.1 uncultured Myxococcaceae bacterium | reverse complement strand
CCATTCCCTTCAGCTCTGCGCGCACGAGCTCGGCCTGCGCACCGACCACCACCACGACCGGCGAGCAACCAGCGGCATACGCGATCTCCGCCGTGTGCCGCACGAGGCTTTTCCCGCCGAGTTCGAGAAGCTGCTTCGCCCGGCCCATCCGCGACGACGCTCCTGCCGCGAGCACGATGGCCGCCAGCTTCGAGTCCTTCTTCGGTTCCAGCATGCTCTTACTCCTCCTCGTCATGGATGGGTGCGCTGCGGTCGCGGAGCCGTCCGCCTGCACGGCCCGTGAGCTCGGCCTGGATCTCCGCCAGGATCGAGACGGCGATCTCATCGGGAGTCTCGGCGCCGATGTCGAGCCCTACCGGCGCATGCAGTCGCGCACGCTGCTCCGCCGAGAGCATCATCCCCTGCTTCGCGAGCTCGTCGAGCATGCGGTCCGTTCTGCGCCGCGGTCCGAGCACCCCCAGGTAGCCGCGATGTCGCCCGAGAATCTGCCGCAGGTAGCCGAGATCGTGGGCGAAGGCATGCGACATCACCAGCACGGCTGCGTCTGCATCGAGATCGAGCGTCTCGAGCAGCCGTCCAGGCTCGCAAACGACGACGCGCGAAGCAGCCGGGAAGCGCTCTGCGCGCGCGAGAGCTGCCCTGTGATCCACGACCGTGACCTCAAAGCCGAGCTGTGTTGCGAGACGGGCCACGGGCTCCGCATCAGGCCCTCCACCGAGGAGCACGAGCTGGGAGGCGGGAAGCAGGGCTTCGACCAGCGCTTCGATCGGGCCCTGCGGGGTCTCGAGCGTCACGTTTCGGTGTCGCTGGCTCGAGAGCACGGCGCTGGCCGTGCGGCCGAGCATCTCCACGAGGCGGTCGTCCTCGAAATCGGCCGTACCGACCTCGCCAGCGACCCGCCAGAAGCGCGCCGCCCGTGGAACGTGGCCGCCGGAGCGAAAGACGGTGGCGAGTGCGAGCGGCTCGCGCTCGATCAGGCAGCGCGAAACGAGCGCCAGGTGTCCGCCGTCCTGCCGTTCGGGTACGCGCTCGATCAGCACCTCGATCATGCCCTCGCATCCGAGGCCGAGGCCGAAGATCAGGTCCTCGTCCTGACGAGCGTCGTAGGTGACGAGGATCGGCCGTCCGGTCTCGAGGACCGGCCGCGCTCTCTCGGCGAGGTCTGCCTCGAGGCAGCCGCCGGAGACGAGGCCCACGCGGCTGCCATCCTTTGCTACCAGCATGCGGGCACCCGGCCTGCGGTACGCCGAGCCGAGCACGCGTACCACGGTGACGAGCGCCCCATGCTCGCCTCTCTCCCAAATGCGTTCGAAGGCGGCGAGCAGCTCGCGGAGGTCTCGCACGGCCAGCTAGCTGCGGTTCGCAGCCGATGTGGGTGCCCGCAAACCCGAGTTCCTCACGCTCCGCCCTCCTCCACGTTGCAACCATACTCGGCTACGGTCGGGCCGGCCTGCGCGGCGCAACTTGGGAGGAACGGCGTGCCTTTCGCGCATCGGGGCGTGGTCGAGGGGTTCTACGGCCGGCCGTGGAGCCTCGAGGACCGGCTGTGGATGATCGAGCGGCTCGGACGCTGGGGGATGAACCGCTACGTCTACGCGCCGAAGAACGATCCGCTGCATCGCGATCGCTGGCGTGAGCCCTATCCCGAGCCGCAAGCGCGTGAGTTCGCCGCCCTGCTCGAGCACGGAGCGAAGCACGGCGTGGATGTCAGCTTCGCGCTCTCGCCGGGACTCTCGATCCGCTACTCCTCGAACGAAGACCTGGCGCGGCTGGCGGAAAAGTTCCGCGCCTTTGCCGAGCTCGGCGCACAATCGCTCGCGCTCTTCCTCGACGACGTGCCGTCCCGCCTCGCCCACGAAGAGGATAGGCGCAGCTTTCGCAGCCTTGGAGACGCTCATGTCGCACTCGCCGGCCGCATGCAGGAGGCGCTCGGCCCCGATGTCTCCTGGTGGCTGTGCCCGACGGATTATCTCGGCGTGGAAGCCTCGGAATATCTCGAGACCCTCGGCGCTGGGCTCGCGCCGGAGATCGAGGTCGGCTGGACCGGTCGGACGGTTTGCAGCCCGAGCATCGCGCGCGCGGAGGCGACGGCCCGCGTGGCGGCCCTGCGGCGCCGACTCCTCGTCTGGGACAACGTGCCGGTCTCGGACGGTCCGATGCGCTTCATGCTGCACCTCGGCCCTTACGGGCGACGCGATCCCGAGCTGGACGACGTCATCAGCGGCGTGCTGCTCAATCCCATGCAGCATGCACGCGCCTCTGCGGTAGCCGTGCGCACGGCGGCGGCATTTCTCGAGGACCCCCAGCGCTATGACCCGGAGCGCGCATGGCGCGAGGCTCTCGAAGAGATCGGCGAGGGTGCACCCCGGGCCTTCGCTGTCTTCGCCGAGGCGCATCGCTTCTCCCCGATCTGGCCCGCATACCGCGACGGGCCTCTCGAGGAAGGGCTCGCCAGCCTCCGTTCGGGCCTCGCGCAGGGTGACGCCGGCCCGGCGCTCGAGGCGCTCCAACCGCTGTGCGCGCAGCGGCTTGCTGCCCGCGAGCAGATCCGCCAGGGACTCGCAGATCGTGCGCTCCTGCTCGAGATCGAGCCCTGGCTCGAAGCGCACCGCATCGAAACACAGCGCATCCAGTGGGCCCTCGACGCCATCGCCGGACTCATTGGCGAGGCAGCGCCCGCCGCGAAGATCGCTGCCCTTTTCGGCCTCGAGATCCGGCTCGGGAGTGAGCCCGAGCCGCGGCATGCGAGCTACGGCCCGCGCCGCGTCTTGTATCCGCAGCTCACATCCATGGCCGAGGATGCCATGGGCTTCGGCTCCGACCCGGCGCTCGTGCGAGGACGCTGCCTCGCCGACGACTTCGTTGCACTGGCCGAGGAGCTCGCGCTGGACAGGCTCGGACCGCAGCGGAGCAGCCGCTGACGGAGCGCAAGGACACGCCTGCGCCGTCGCTGGCGCCGTCGTGGCGTGAGATCTATCCCCGCGACTTTCGCCTGTTTCTCGCGAGCCGTTTCTGCAGCGGCTCTGGCATGACCCTGTTGCGCGCAGCCATCGCATGGCATGTCTTCCAGATCTCGGGATCTGCCTTCGACCTGGGCCTGATCGGACTCGTGCAATTCGTTCCCGCGCTCGGGCTGACGCTGGTGGGGGGCGCCGTTGCCGATGCCTACGATCGCCGGCGCGTGATCCTCGCAACCCAGGCGACGGCGCTCGTCTGCTCCGCCGTCCTCTTCGTGACGACGCAGGTGGGCGCCGCGAGCCTGCCGCTGCTGTATTGCATGGTGCTGCTCGCGGCGGTGGCGTCGGCATTCGAGAGCCCGTCGCGGGCCTCGCTGCTGCCGACGCTCGTGGCGCGCGAGCACTTTCCGCGGGTCGTCACGGTCGCGGCCACGAACCAGGCGTTGGCCTTCATGACCGGGCCTGTCCTCGGCGGCTTCGTGATTGCGGCCGGGGGTGTGGGTGCGGCCTACGGGGTGCACGTCCTCTTGATCGCGGGCTCGCTCCTCGGCATGGCATTCCTGCACTCCCCGCGCTCTCCGTCCCCAATCCGCAGCGTGCAGTGGCAGGCCATCCGCGAAGGCCTGGTCTTCGTGCGCCGCCAGGGCGTCGTGCTCGGCTGCATGACCCTCGACCTCTTCGCCGTCCTCTTCGGAGGTGCGACGGCGCTGCTACCGATCTACGCGAACGAGATCCTGCACGTTGGCGCGCGGGGCTACGGCATCCTCAGCGCCTCGCTCGAGATGGGAGCGCTCGCCATGTCGCTGCTCCTGGTCTTGCTGCCACCGATCCGTCGCGCCGGCCCTGCGCTGCTTGCGGCTGTAACGCTCTACGGTGTCGCCACGATCGTGTTCGGTCTCTCGCGCTGGTTCCCGCTCTCGGTGGCGGCCTACATGGCGGCGGGCATGGCCGACCAGGTGAGCGTCGTGCTCCGGGGCACGGCGATCCAGCTCTCCACGCCCGACGCACTCCGCGGGCGCGTGAGCGCCGTCAACATGATCTTCATCGGCGGCTCGAACCAGCTCGGGGCAGCCGAGTCGGGCTTCGTGGCGGCGCTCACGAGCGCACCCTTCGCTGTGGTGAGCGGCGGCATCGGCTGCCTCCTGGTCGTGGCGATCGTGGCGCTCCGCATCCCCGCCCTGCGCCGCTACCGCACCGATGTGCGGGTAGGGTAGGATGCCACTCGAGCCGCCGGGCTTGCGGGGATCATGCCGACCGACGCCGCTCTCTCCAGCTACGACCGCGACGCCACCCTCGACCGGCTCGAATCGGCCCGTTTCGATTGCGTCGTCATCGGCGGCGGCATCACGGGCGCCGGCGTTGCGCGTGAGGCGGCGCTGCGCGGCCTTTCGGTGGCGCTGCTCGAGGCCGACGACTTCGCCGCCGGCACTTCCAGCCGCTCATCGAAGCTCATCCACGGCGGTCTTCGCTATCTCTCGCAGGGTGATGTGGCGCTCGTGCGCGAGACAGCCCTCGAGCGCAAGCGCGTGCACCGACTGGCCCCGCATCTGGCCGAGCCCTGCTGGATGCTGGTGCCGGCGCGCTCGCGCGCGGGCCTGCTCAAGTTTCGCGCCGGTCTCGGCACCTACGAGGCTCTCGGCGCTGTGGACGAGGCCGACCGCCACCACAACTGGGGCGTCGAGGAGCTCGAGCAGAACGAGCCGCTACTGCGTCGCGACCGGACGCCCTTCGCCTGTCTCTACCGCGAGTATCTCACCGAGGACGCGCGACTCGTTCTAGCAAACCTGCGCGACGCGAGGCGCCGAGGCGCCGAGGCGCTGAACCACGTGAAGGTCCAGGCGATGCTGCTCGAGGGGGGCCACGTGGCAGGTGTCATCGCGCGCTGCTCCCTCTCGGCTCGCGAGCTGCGCGTGCGCGCGAGAAGCATCGTAAACGCCGCGGGACCCTGGGTCGAGGCCGTGCGGCGCCTCGAAGACGCAGCGGCCCCCTCTCTCCTCCACCTCTCGAAGGGCGTCCACGTCGTCCTCCCGGCCGAACGCCTGCCCTTGAGACACATCGTCATCCTCGGCGCCGCCGACAAGCGCTCGATCTTCGCGATCCCGCGCGGCGACATCGTCTACGTCGGCACCACGGATACCTCCTACACCAAACAGGCCGACCTCTGGCCTGCGATCACGCGTGAGGACGTCGAATACCTTCTCGAGCCTCTGGCTCGCAGCTTGGATGTCGAGCCCGTTCGCGCCGAAGAGTGCGTCTCGGCGTGGAGCGGCCTGCGCCCCCTGATCGCGCAGCCGGGCAAGCTTCCCACCGAGATCTCGAGACGCGACGAGATCTGGGTCGGGCCCGCCGGCCTCGTCAGCATCGCTGGCGGAAAGCTCACGGGCTATCGGAAGATGGCAGACGGCGCAGTCGAGCGCGTGGGCCAACTCCTTGGCGCCACGCTGCAAGCGGCGGCCCCGGACGAGCCGCTTCCGGGCGGAGACTTTGCGGGGGATCTCGACTTTCTCTCAGGCGCGCTGGCGCGCGAGTTCGCGCTCGACCCGCTCGCAGCCGCACGCCTTGCACGCCTCTACGGCAGCGAAGCGGAGCAGGTCGCAAGGAGCGGCGCGAAAGCGATCCTGCCGGGAGGCCGCGTGCTGGAGGGAGAGATCGTCTGGGCGCTCGCGGAAGAAGGTGCGGCGACCGTGGGCGACGTTCTCCATCGCAGGACGCGCGCCGCACTCTACGAGCCGAGGGAGCGAACGGCCCTGGTCCGTCCGGTCGCCGAGCGCATGGCGCGGCAGCTCGGCTGGACCGCAACAAAGATGGGAGAGGAGATCTCGACCAGCATGGACACCCTGACCCGCGAGCTCGCGTTCCGCACGGGGCCATCTTGAGCCGGCTGCTGGACGATCTCTCCGCAACGCTCGGCGAGCGTTTGCGTACCGATGATGAAGCGCTGGCACGCCACCGTCACGACGCTTGGGTGCTGGAGGAGCTTCATGACCTCGAGGGTCGCCCCGCCTCAAAGCCCATGGCAGTGGTCGAAGCGGCCTCCACCGACGACGTCGTACGCACGCTCCGCCTCTGCCGCGAGCACGGTGTAGCCGTCGTGCCTTTCGGCGGCGGCTCGGGCGTGTGTGGCGCGGCACTTCCGGGCAGCGGCGCCATCGTGCTCTCGACGCGCCGCATGGCCGGCCTCGTCGCGCTCGACGACGTGGACATGACGGCGTGCTTTCGCGCCGGAACGATGGGCATCGACGCAGAGAATCGCGTGCAGCAGGCCGGGCTCAGCATCGGCCACTGGCCTCAGTCGGTCGAGCTCTCCACCGTTGGCGGCTGGGTTGCGACGCGGGCCTCGGGTCAGCTCTCCACGGCCTACGGCAGCATCGAGGACGTGCTGCTGGCGCTCGAGGTCGTGCTCCCCGACGGCTCGGTCCTGCGTACGCGCGAGACGCCCCGCGCAGCAGCGGGCCCTGATCTGCGCCAGCTCTTCCTCGGCAGCGAGGGCACGCTTGGTGTCGTGACGGAGGTGACGTTCTCGCTGCGGCCGCTTCCGGAGAGCAGCGTTGGACGCGCCTTCCACTTTGCTTCGTTCGCCGAAGGCCTCGAGACGATCCGGCATCTCGTCCGCGCGGGCTGGCGACCGCCGGTCGTCCGCCTCTACGACCCGCGCGAATCGCGGCGTCACTTCCGCGAGGCCAGCCCGAAGGGCCGGGCCATGCTGCTGCTGCTGCACGAGGGCGCCGCGGCGGCAGTCGCGGTAGAGACCGCCGAGGTGACACGGATCTGCGACGCCGCGGGGGGCGCCGCGGCGGACGCCGCGCTGGTGACTCAGTGGATGCAGGGTCGGAACCACGTGCCCTCGTTTCGAAGCTTTCTCGAGCAAGGCGTGATCGTGGACACGATCGAAGTGGCGGCGACCTGGCGACGCGTAGCGAATCTATACGACCGCGTGACGAAGTCGCTGGCCGAGGTGCCGGGGATGCTCGCCGCCACGGCGCATTCGAGCCACAGCTACCGCTCGGGAACGAACCTCTACTTCAGCTTTGCCGTGAAGCCCGCTGATCCTGCGCAGATGGGCGCGGCCTACGACGAGTGCTGGCGCCGCACGATGCAGGCAACGCTTGCGGCCGGTGGCGGCATCGCGCACCACCACGGCATCGGACGGGTTCGCCGCAATCACCTTGCGGGAGAGATCGGCGGGACGGGCGTAGGGCTGCTCCGCGCAATCAAGCATGCCCTCGATCCGCAGAACCTTCTCAATCCCGGAAGCCTGCTGCCACCCGACCCGAAATGATGGGGTCGAGGGCGCGCGGTGGCACGACGGCCCGCTTCGGGCATGATCCGGGGCTGTGAATCGAGGCCCGGCGCAAACGCGACGCTTCCTCGTTCTCGTCTCCGACCGGATCGGGGACGTGATCTTCTGCACGCCAGCGCTACGCCTGCTGCGAGAGGCCGAGCCGCAGGCTCGCATCGAGGTGATGGTCCAAAGCCCGGCTGCCGCGGAAGTGTTGCGCGGCAATCCGTGCCTGGACCGCGTCTTCCTGCACGAGGAGGCTCCAGCCGTGGCGGCCGCCACGCGCTACGACGTGCTCCTCGACTGGAAGGACAATAAGACCTCCCGCCACGCCGCGGAGATCTTCGGCCTCTCGGCGCAGCGAAGTCAGCGCGCGGGGCAGGAGCATGAGGCCGAGCTCGCGCTCGCCTGCGTCGAGCGCGTGACGGGGGCGAGCCGTGGAGCTTTGCCTCGCCCCTACGAGCTCTACCCCGACGAGGCGGCTGCCGCGCGTGCCGAGGCGCTGCTAGCGGCGGCGGGTGCTAGAGCAGACGATGTTCTTATCGGCTGCCACATGGGCTGCAATCGTGTGGCGCGACGCGGCTGGAAGATCTGGAAGCCGCTCACGCATCCCAAGGCCTGGCCGGTGGAGAGCTTTTGCGCGCTCGAGGAAGAGCTGCATCTGGCCATGCCGCGGCTTCGCTTCGTGCTCACGGGAAGCGCCGGCGAGCGCGTCCTCGGGCGCCGCCTGCTCGACGCTGCGCCCCACACGATCAATCTCATCGGCAAGACCTCGGTGCTGGAGCTTGCCGCTCTCCTGCGGCGGCTTCGGCTTTTCGTGACGGCAGACACCGGCCCGCTCCACGTGGCCTGCGCAGTCGGCATCCCAGTCGTCGCCCTCTTCGGCGGGACGCCCGTCTCGCGGTTCGGACCGTGGCCGCCACGCGGCGATCGGATCGTGCTCGAACTTGATCCCGTCGCGGCGATTCCGGTTCCGCTGGTGCGCGATGCCGTGCTCGCGCAGCTCGAAGCTGCGGCCAGGGTCGCTCAGAGCGACGTTGCCGGGGTCTCGCTGGCCGGAGCCCCGGCCGCCGGCGGCGGATCGGACGGCGCGACCTTCGGCAGGTCGGCAAGGCGCGTTCCATCGGGCGCGTAGATGCCGCTACAGCCTGCGAGATCGCCCCGTCGGGGCGCCATCAGCACGACGAAGCGAGCGGGAGGAGTGGCCTGCACGCTGGCATAGACCTTCCCGGCCGAGGCACAGTCGGGAGTGCCTGCCTGGCCGCTCTTCTGCGCACAAAAGATCACGGGTGTGTCGGCGTCGAGCCCGCCGACCGAGAGGAAGCCCTCTTCGACCTCGCCCTTCCGGCCTTCCGGCTCGAGCTGGCGGAAGAGAGCGACGATCTTGCCCGCGGGCACCGCAAGGGCCGTCTCGCAGCCGATGCTGCGCAACTCGTCCATGCCCGGCGCCAGGGTCGCCTCGGCGAGAAGCGCGCTGCCCTGGCGCGCAATCGTCAGGATCTTCTCCCCCTGCTCCGTCCGGAGGAAGAGATACAGGCCGACACCAGCCACGAAAGCCAGCACGGCGCCGAGGCCGAGCAGGAAGTAGAGGAACGTGAGGAAGGGCGAGCGCTGACGGGGCGCCGGGTTCATGCACCGAAAGGTGTCACAGGCTGGCGCGCCCGCGCCAGAGCGACCCCGCTACGTCGTCTCGGCCGCATACGGCGGCGCGGGGTCGTACTGGATGTAGCGCTGCACGCCGCGTGCATAGGCAGGATCGAAGATCCGGCCTACGAGCCAGAGCGCCATGTCGATGCCAGCCGATACGCCGGCTGCCGTCACGACGTTGCCATCCTGCACATAACGCACGTCGTCGAGCACCATCGCATCCTTCGCCTTCTCGCGCAGCGTCGCCACGAAGGCCCAGTGCGTCGTGATGCGGCGGCCGCTGGTGAAGCCGGCTCCGTGCAGCAGCAGCGAGCCCGTGCAGACGCTGGTCACCCAGGTGCAGCGTTCTCCCGTCTTGCGGAGCCAGTCCATCAAGATGGGATTCTCGATCTCCTTGCGCGTGCCCTGACCTCCAGGCACCAGCACCACGTCGAGCGCAGGAGCGTCTTCGAAGTCATGATCGGGCAGCACGCGCAGCCCCTTATGACAGCGTACGGGGTCGTGGCTCTCCGCGATCGTCACGACCCGCAGTGCGCCGGGCTTGCCCGCTCCGGCCGTCGTGAAGACCTCCCAGGGGCCAACGAAGTCGAGCTCCTCCGCATCGTCGAAGAGCAGGATGCCGATCGTCAGCGTCATGGCCTGCTCGACGATGACATGGCCTACTCGACGATGAGCTTTGCCGAGAGCGTGAAGGCCGGGTTGTCCATTTCCGAAATTCTTCCGAAGAGGCTGATCGTGTAGGGATACGTTCCCGGCTGGAACGAGCACGGGAACACGATGTTCTCGCTCGCTGCGCCGGTCGGAATCGACTCGAGAGCATCGGCCGCATACTGCCAGTCGGGGCGCAACACGGGCCGACACGCCAGCTTGGTCTTGTCGACCTTCGGGAACCGCACCACCGCCATGTAGGACGAGGTGTTGCTCCACGTGACGGAGCCGCCCGCCTTGATGCGCGCGTCCGCCGGGAACACCGAGGCGTCTCCGAACTGAATGACGACGTTCTGGCGCGCGGGCTGCTTGTCGTCCGGTGTCGTGAACGACTGCTGGGCGCAGGCCGCCACAAGCATCACCGCAGCGAGGCAGAATGCGAGGCGAGTCATGGGTCTCTCCGATCGTGTCTTCTGGGCTTCGTGGCCCCGGGATGCGACGGCCTGCGGCTCGAGCGGACACCACCCGCGCCAAACCCGGCACCCCCAGCCACATGATGGCCGAGCCAGAGCTAGGATTTCAAGGAAAACAATGGGGTAAAGCCCCTTTCTTCCGGTCTCTTGCCGGCGCCCCGGGGGGCCAGCCACCGTAGCCGAGCGCCTCGAGCGCTCGCCACAGGCCGCCTCGCCGGCCCCGGCAATGGCTCTACGGGGTCGCCTTCTTGGCGGATTCGCGGGCCGCCGCGCCGAATACCCCTTTGCTCATCAGCGCCGGCGAGCGCTGCGTGCGCAGCTTGTAGATCTCCGCTCGTACCCCGTGGGCCGCCGCGTTCTCGGGCTCTGCCGCAACCGCCCAATCGATCAGGTGACAGGCGAGCCGCAGATCGTCCGCCGCCGCCAGCTCCCGCGCGCGGCGCACGAGGCCGTCGACGCCGCCGGCCAGCGCCGCGACCTCGCTTCCGAGCGTCGCGTGCAGCGCGGGCTCGAGGTGCGCGGCGATGCCGTCGTACCAGCCGCCGTAGAGCCGCCATACGTTCCGCACCACGAACTCGGGATTGTCGTAGACAGGCTGCAGGTAGGGACGCTCGGCGAGGTGCTTGGGTGGCTTCACCTCGTGCAGGATCGTGTCGAGCGTCTCGCCCGCGTTCATGCGCTCGAGCGTCTGCGCGACCAGGCTCTCGAGCCACTCCGCCGTATCCTCGAGCGCCTGCCGTACTCGGGCCGCGCCGAAGATCGGCACGCCGTGGCCCGGCACCAGCAGCTCGGGTTGGAGAGAGAGCATGGCGCGCAGCGACATGGCCCACTCTTCCGGGTATCGCTGCACCTTCTGCGGGTTGCCTGCGTTCGGCGACACCCAGATGAACTGATCGCCCGTGAATACCGTCTTGCGCTCGGGCCACCACGACCAGGTGTGGTCATCCGTCTCTCCGCGCGCATGCTGCAGCTCGAGCGAAACCGTGCCCGCGCGAAGAGCCAGGCTCCCTGCATAGGTCGTGTCGGGGTAGTCGTACTCTTCGGGCCAGGCCACGCCCTGCGGCAGGGAGAACTGCCGTGCATTGATGCACGCGTTGTAGCCGCGGGTCCTGCGGTAGCGGTCGAAGCGGGGGACCACGTTCGCGTGGCCCACGATGCGCGGCCGCGGCCATCCCTTGCTCTTGGCCTCTTCGAGAAAGGGCGGCAGGCCGAAGGCGTGGTCCACATGCCCGTGGGTGTAGATCGCGGTGTGGAGGCGATCGCTTGCAATCGCGCGCACGGCCTCGAAGATGCGCTTGCGCGTGAAGAAGGAGCCCGTATCCACCAGCACCAGCCCTTCGCTGGTGCGCAGCACGGCAACGTTCGCGAAGCCGTGGATGAAGTGAAGACCCGGCGCTATCTCCTCGTGCTGAAAGGTCGGCGCAATCAGCCCGATCGTCCCGCCGCCGAACTCGCCCGCCCAGGCCCGCTCCGCGAGCTCGAGAATTTCCGCCATGTCCGATCTCCGATGCGAGGGGATGGGCGCTGCTAGAACATCGGCCGCCCGGTCAGCCAGCCGCCATCGGCAGTGTACTCACCACCCGTACAATAAGAGCTGTCGTCGCTGGAGAGGAAGAGCGCGAGCTTCGCCACCTCGATGGGCTCTCCGACTCGGCCGAGCGGAAGCTTCTTGAAGATGTTGACCGGGTCGATCGCCTCGAATCCCTTGGCATCGCTGCGGCCCATGTGGGTATTGATGGCGCCGGGATGGATGGAGTTGACGCGGATACCGAGGGACCCACACTCGATGGCAGCGCACTTGGTCATGCCGCGAATCGCCCACTTGGTGGAGACGTAGGCGGCGAGGCCAGGCTGGCCTTCGAAGCCGGCCGTGGAGGAGATGTTCACGATCGAGCCGCCACCCGTCTTCGCCATCACGGGAATGGCATGCTTCATGCCGAGCAGGCAGCCGACCTGGTTGACGTTCACGACGCGCATGTAGTCGGCGAGCTCGAGCTGGACTATCGCCGCGATGTGCAGGATGCCGGCGTTGTTGACGAGGATATCGAGCCGGCCCCACTTCGATACGGCCGCCCCGATGGCGGCCTTCCAGCTCTCCTCTGTCGCAACGTCATGGTGCAGGTAGATCGCTGCGGCTCCGATCGACTCGGCCACGCGCTTACCGGGCTCGTCGAGCACGTCCCCGAGCACGACCT
>CAYGXT010000047.1:0-12224 GCA_964353695.1 uncultured Myxococcaceae bacterium | reverse complement strand
AGGCACCGGTCGCGGAGTTATGGAACGTCGAGGACATCGGCGGCAAAGAGAGGGCGCAGCCATGCGCCTCGGGCTGGGGCAAGGTCACCGACGCCATCGTCGGGTTGCTCGGCTTCGAGAGCCAGCAGTTCCGCCAAGTGATCATGCTTCCCCAGGGCAAGTTCTTTGAGTTCCTGAAAAGCAGTTCACAAGAGCGCGAGCGGATCCTGCAGACGCTGTTCGGCACCGAGCTGTACAGGCGGATCGAAGAGCACCTGAAGGCGGCGGCGTACGACCTCGCCAAGCAGGCTGACACGCGGCGCGCGCAGCGGCAGGCGCTGCTGGACCAGGCACAAGGCGAGAATCTCGCCGCGCTGTCGGAACGATCAAGTCAGCAAGCGCAAGCCCTCGAAGCTTGCCGGAGGCAGGAGCAGATGGCTGCTGAAGCCGCGAGCAAAGCCGAGGGCGCGCTAGCCGAAGCCCGGCGCATCGCCGATCGCTTCGAGGAACTCGACAAGGCCAACGCCGCGCTGAAGACACTCCAGGAGCAGCAACAAGTTTGGGAACAGCGGCGATCACACCTCGTTGCGGCCCAGCGAGCGGCAGCGATAGACCCTTATGCGGCGGCGTGCGCAGAAATCGCGCAGAAGCTCGAGACGGAGAGGAAAGATTGCCAGGCGCTGAAGCAGGCGCTCCGGCGTGCCGAAGCGGCCCGTGACAAGGCCGAGCACGCCCTGAAGGCCGAACAGCAACGTGCGCCCGAATCCGAGAAGGCGATCGCACGGCTCGCGCGCATCGAAGCGCTGGAGGGCAAGGTTGTCTCGCTGGCCGCCGCCAGAGAGTCGCAAGAGATTCGCGTCAGCGAGGCGAAGCGAGGGACCGACGCGCTGTCTGCCGCACGGAAGCAGCAAACCGGAGCCGCTGACGCCCATAAGAAGCTAGGTGAAGAACTCCAGTCCGCTCAACTGCAAGCCGCTGGCGTCGACGGACTCCGGGAGGCGCGGGACCGGCTCGGAGCACATCTCAAGCACGCCACTGACCTCGCAAAGTCCCGTTCCGATTTCGATCGACTGACTCGGCAGAGCGAGTCGCTGCAACTCGCGCTGAAGCAGGCTGAGGGGAATTTTGAGGCCGCGAAGCGAAAGCGTGAAGAGGTCCGGCGGTCATGGGTGGCCGGACAGGCAGCCCGCCTGGCGACCGACCTAACTGATGGGCAGCCCTGTCCCGTGTGCGGGTCGCTGGAGCACCCTGCGCCGGCGGGCGCCGCCGATGCTTTCGTCCACGACGATGCGCTGGAGTCGGCGGAGGACGCGGTGAACCGCGCCGATGAAGCGCGGCGTCATGCCGAAGGAAAACTCGCCGCGCATCGCCAGGAGGTGGCAGCCCTTCAGGCACGCATCGAGCAGATCCAGGCGACACTGAGTGCGACCACTGCAAGTGCAAATGAACTCGGCAAGCAGTCGGAGACCGCCGAGGCAGCGCTGCAACTTGCCGAAAAGGCGAAATCTGGTCTTGCGGCGCTCCAGGAGCGGCACTCGAAAGCCGCCAAGGCAGCAGAAGAGGCAGAGTCCGTGTTGAAGCTCGCCGAGCAGGCAGCAAACAAGGCGAGTGCCGATCTGCAGCAGGCGGAGGCCGTCGTGGCCGAGCGCCGGATCGACGTTCCCGACGACCTTGCCTCACCCGAAGCCTTGCGAACCGCGAAGAAGGCGACGATCCAGCTGCGCGACAGTCTGCAGCAGGCCCTCGACGCCGCCAGACAGGCTTCGAACGCCGCTGGCGCCGCGCTTGCCGAGGCAAGGGCGAAGCTCGAGGCCAGCGAGAAAGGCGTGGCCGAACTGGACGGCCAGCATGCGGACAAGTCGAAAGATCTCGACGCCCGGATCGGCGCGGCGGGATTTGGCGACCTCGAGGGCTACCGGCGGGCACGGCTCGACCTGAAGGCAGCCGAGTCGTTGGACGCCGACATCAGGAAGTACGAGGCGGAACGGGCGGCCGCAGACGATCGCCATTCGCGCGCCATCACCGATACGCGCGAACTGCGCCGCCCCGATTTGATGGCGGTGGCGGCGGCCCATGAGGCCGCGAAGGCCGCTCACCTGACCGCCAGCAATGCCGTGCGCGACGCCATGGCGCGGCTCGAGGCAACATCCGGCTTCATCCGGTCGCTCGAAAGACTCGATGTCGAATTTGCCGACCTGGAGACGCGGTACGCGCTCGTCAAGCGCGTCGCCGACGTCGCCAACGGCAACAATGCACACAGGATGTCGTTCCAGCGTTACGTGCTGGCGACTCTCCTTGACGAGGTGCTGGCAGCGACCACGCTGCGGCTCCGCGTGATGAGCCGGAGCCGTTACGAGATGCGCCGCAAGTTGCAGCCGGTTGACCAGCGGGCCGCGGCCGGTCTCGACCTGGAGGTCTTCGATCAATACACCGGCACGACAAGAAACGTCAGCACACTTTCCGGCGGCGAATCGTTCCTCGCCTCGCTGGCGCTGGCGCTCGGCCTGTCGGACGTGGTGCAGGCCTACGCCGGTGGTATCCGACTGGACGCAATCTTCGTCGACGAGGGCTTCGGCACCCTTGATACCGAGGCCCTCGACTATGCGATCCGAGCCCTAAAGGATCTGCAGGAGGCAGGTCGGCTGGTCGGCATCATCTCGCACGTCGCCGAGCTCAAGGAGTGGATCGACGCCCGGCTCGAACTGAAGGCGACCGAACGGGGCAGCGTCGCGCACTTCGTTCACTGACGTGGTGCTGACGCCACCGCGCGATGATCCGCCCCTGAGAATCGCTCACCGGCACCCTGCAACGATGACGCACGACTTCGCAACGCTGGACGCCCTGCGCACGCATCACCCCGCGTGGCGGCTGCTGCGCTCGGACCACGCGCCGCTGGTGGCGAGCTTCCTCTACCGCGTCTTCGTGGCGGCGAACGTGCGCGAAATGGCGGCTGCCGACCTGGCCGAAGCGCTGGAGGACGAGTTGTACGGGATGCGCCAGCAGCAAGGCGACGACGCGTTTCCCAAGAGCGCGCTCGAGTACCTGAACGACTGGGCCAGCCCCGAGAAGGGGTGGTTGCGCAAGTTCTACCGGCAGGGCTCCGACGAGCCGCAGTTCGACCTCACACCGGCGACCGAAAAGGCCATCGCCTGGCTCGGTACGCTCGCTGAGCGAAGTTTCGTCGGCACCGAGTCGCGTCTGCTGACGCTGTTCGATCTGCTCAGGCAGATGAGCACGGAGAGCGACTCGGACCCAGACAGACGCATCGCCGAGCTCAAGCGGCGGCGCGCCGAGATCGATGCGGAGATGGCCCGCGTGCTTGCCGGCGACGTGCCACTGCTGGACGACACCGCCCTGAAGGAACGGTTCCAGCAGTTCGTCGAGCTGGCACGCGAACTGCTGACCGACTTTCGGGAGGTGGAGCACAACTTCCGCTTGCTCGACCGGCGGGTTCGTGAGCGGATCGCGCTGTGGGACGGCGCCAAGGGCGAGCTGCTGGAACAGATCATGGGCGAGCGCGATGCGATCGCCGACTCGGATCAAGGGCGCAGTTTCCGCGCCTTCTGGGAGTTCTTGATGTCGAGCCGGCGCCAGGACGAACTGACTGAGCTGCTGACGCGCGTCCTCGCACTGCCGTCGGTCGCCGGCCTGAGGCCGGACGCGCGCACGCGACGCGTTCACTATGACTGGCTGGAAGCCGGCGAGCACACGCAGCGCACCGTAGCGCAGCTGTCACAGCAGCTGCGCCGTTTCCTCGACGACCAGGCGTGGCTCGAGAACCGCCGCATCATGGACATTCTTCACGGTATCGAGGCCAGGGCACTGGCAGTGCGCTCGAGTCCGCCCGTGGGCGAGGTGATTGACATCGGACTCGCCGCCGCGGACGTAGTACTTCCAATGGAGCGGCCGCTGTTCACGCCGGCATTCAAACCCCTGATCGCCGATGCCGCACTGGAGTTGGGCGAGGCCGATGTGGACGCCACGGCACTGTATGCGCAAGTGGTGGTCGACAAGGCGCGGCTCGCCCGCCATATTCGGCAGGCCCTGCAGGAGCGCTCACAGGTCACGCTGCGCGAACTGACGGACCAGCAGCCTCTGCAGCACGGCCTAGCCGAACTGGTGGCCTACCTGCAGATCGGCGCCGATTCGATCAAGGCGGTGGTCGACGAGCAAACCTCGGACCTGATCGTCTGGCAGGCGGTCGCGGGTGACGGCGTGCCAGTGAAGCGGCAGGCACGATTGCCGCGGGTCATCTTCGTCAGGTAGCCATGCGCATAGAGCCACTGCTTCCAGTTGAGGCCGGCACACCCCCGCCCCAAGCTGACCTGTCAGCACTCGCCATCACGCTGCTCAAAGGCGTGCTCTACCGGGAATCCGACGAGCGACTCTGGCGTGCGCTGCTCGAGCTCCAGCCTCGCGTGCGGGACTATTTTTCCGTCTTGGGCCTGGACCTCATGCTCGACGAAGCGGAAGGGTATGCGTTCCTCAAGAGCCGACCCGACCTGCCGGATGAGGAAGCCGCACCGAAACTTCCTCGCCTGGTAGCCCGCCGGCCGCTCTCCTTTCCCGTAAGTCTGCTGCTGGCCCTGCTGCGCAAGAAACTGGCCGAGTTCGACGCGGGCGGCGGCGAAACGCGCCTGGTGCTGGCGCGGGACGATATCGTGGAGCTGGTGCGTGTCTTCCTCCCCGACAGCAGCAATGAAGCGAGGCTCGTCGACCAGATCGAAGCTCACATCAACCGGATCGTCGAACTCGGCTTCCTTCGCCGGTTGAAGTCGGCGAGCGGACCGCCGAGCTTCGAGGTGCGCCGCATCCTGAAGGCTTTCGTCGATGCACAGTGGCTGGCGGAGTTCGATGCCCGTCTCGCCGCGTACCAGGCCCAGCTCGCCGGCGTCGGCGGAGAACCAGGATCAGTGGACGATGAATGATCCGCACATGAACCTGCCGCAGACGCTGGGCCTGGACTTCCTTGCCGAGGACACCCTGTCCGGATTCCGGCTGCAGCGTCTCGAGGTCTTCAACTGGGGCACCTTCGACGGTCGTGTCTGGACGCTGGCACTCGACGGCAAGAACGCCCTGCTCACCGGCGACATCGGCTCGGGAAAGTCGACCCTGGTTGACGCGATCACCACCCTGCTCCTGCCGCCCGGGCACGTCGCCTACAACAAGGCCGCTGGCGCCGACAGCAGGGAGCGCACGCCTCGGTCGTACGTGCTGGGGCACTACAAGTCGGAACGCAACGAAGTCACGGGCACGGCCAGGCCCGTCTCGTTGCGGGACCAGAACAGCTACTCGGTGATCCTTGGCGTCTTCCACAACGCCGGTTACGACCAGACCGTCTCGCTGGCGCAGGTGTTCTGGATGAAGGAGGCGCAGGGGCAGCCGGCTCGCCTCTTTGTCGCCGCGGAGCGCGACCTGTCGATTGCCGGGGACTTTGCCCACTTTGGCTCGGACATCGCCCAGCTGCGCAAGCGGCTGCGCCGCCAGGGTGTCGAGATCGAGGACAGTTTCCCCAGGTACGGCGCCTGGTTCCGCCGCCGGTTCGGCATCGACAATGAGCAGGCGCTGGAACTGTTCCACCAGACGGTATCGATGAAGTCGGTGGGCAATCTCACCGACTTCGTTCGCGGCCACATGCTCGAGCCTTTCGACGTGGCGCCGCGCATCAGCGCGCTGATCGCGCACTTCGACGACCTGAACCGCGCCCATGAGGCCGTCCTCAAGGCGCAGCGGCAGGCGGAGTTGCTGACGCCGCTCGTGGCCGACTGCCGCCGCCACCAGGCGCAGACGGCCGAGCTAGAGGAGTTGCGCGCATCGCGCGAGGCGCTGAAGCCGTACTTCGCGGAGCTCAAGATAGGGCTGCTGGACCGACGCCTGCAACTGCTGGCCGAGGATCACCGGCGTTTGTCCGCCCAGAAGTCCGCACGGACCGAGCAATGCAACGGCGAGCGGGCCGAGGTCGAGCGACTGAAGCGCGCCGTGGCCGAGCACGGAGGCGACCGATTGGAACAGCTCGCGCTGCAGATCCGCGATCAGGAGCGAGAGCGCGAGCGCCGCCAGCAGCGGGCGAAGCGCCACGCGGACCTGCTGGCGGCGGTCGGTGAGTCGCCACCCAGCGACGAAGCCGCCTTCGCCAGGCAACGGCAACAGCTGTTGCAGCAGCGCGAAGACCTGGCACGGCGTGAAGCCGAGCGGCAGAACCAGATCACCGAGTGGGCCGTCTCCTTGCGTGAAGGCAGGCGCGAGCACGACGTCGTCACCGGGGAGATCGAAAGCCTTAAGGCACGGCGCAGCAACATTCCGTCGATGCAGGTAGCCATGCGTTCGGCCCTGTCGGCCGCAGTGGGGCTGAACGAGGATGCGATGCCGTTTGCGGGCGAACTCATCCAGGTCCGCGACGACGCGCAAGAATGGGAGGGTGCAATCGAACGCGTGCTGCACAACTTCGGGCTCTCGCTGCTGGTGCCCGATTCGCACTATGCGGAAGTCGCCGCCTGGGTCGACCGCACCCACCTGGCCGGCAGGCTGGTCTACTTCCGGGTGCGAACCGGTCGGCCGGCCGACATGCCGGCCCTGCACCGCGACTCCCTGTGCCGCAAGCTGTCCGTCAAGCCGGATTCGCCCTTCTACGACTGGCTGGAACGCGAGCTCGCGCATCGCTTCGACTTCGCGTGCTGCGCGACCCAGGAACAGTTTCGTCGCGAGATCCGCGCCCTGACGCAAAGCGGCCAGGTCAAGGCGCCGGGCGAGCGCCACGAAAAGGACGACCGCCACCGGCTGAGCGACCGCAGCCGCTATGTCCTCGGCTGGAGCAACGAAGCGAAGCTCGCCGCGCTGGAAACGCAGCGGCGCGCCCTGGAAGCGCGCATGGGCGAGGTCGGCGAGCGCATCTCCCAGGCGCAATCGGAGCAGAGGCTGCTGCGACAACAACTCGAAGCACTGGCCGCACTGCACGAACTCGGCGACTTCCGCGATCTCGATTGGCGCAGCTGCGCCGCGATGATGGCGAAGCTAGAGGACGAGAAAGCGCGCCTGGAGGCAAGCAGCGACCGATTGCGCGAGCTCGCGGCCTTGCTCGACGCGGCCGTGCGCACCGTGCGCGAGAGCGAAGCTGCATTGTCCGCGCTCGACAAGGAGTTCGGCAGCGTCGAAGCTAAGCGCGACGCCGCCGAAGCGCTGCGGTCACAGACCGCGGTTTGGATCACGTCGATCGCGGAGGGGATGCGTGGCCGGCTCGACGCGCTGCGCGCCGAAGTCCTCGGCGAACACCAGCTGACGGTCGAGTCCTGCGACAACCGGGAACGCGACTTGCGTGACGCGTTGCAGGCACGGCTGGACGCCGAAGTGAAGGTGTTGGCGCGGCTGGCGGAGAAGATCATCAAAGCGATGTCCAGCTTCAAGGACGCGTACAAGCTCGAAACCGCCGACTTCGATGCCAGCTTGGAGGCCGCCTTCGAGTACGAGAAGTTGCTCGAGCAGCTGAACCGCGACGACCTGCCCCGCTTCGTGGCCCGCTTCAAGGAACTGCTGAACGTCAATACGATCAACGAGATTGCCAACTTCAATGCCCAGCTCGCCCGCGAACGCGAGACGATCAAGGAGCGCATCGAACGCATCAACGAATCGCTGGCGCAGATCGACTACAACGCCGGGCGCTACATCGTGCTGCAGACGCAGACAAGCCCGGACGCCGAGATCCGCGACTTCCAGACGGAGCTGCGTGCGTGCACCGAAGGAACGTTGACCGGCTCCGACGACGCCCAGTACTCCGAGTCGAAGTTTCTTCAGGTCAAGTCGATCATCGACCGCTTCCGCGGGCGCGAAGGGCAGTCGGAACTGGACCGACGCTGGACGGCGAAGGTCACCGACGTGCGCAACTGGTTCCTCTTCGCCGCCAGCGAGCGCTGGCGCGAGGATGACAGCGAGTACGAGCACTACTCGGATTCCGGCGGCAAGTCCGGCGGCCAGAAGGAAAAGTTGGCCTACACCATCCTGGCGGCTAGCCTCGCCTACCAGTTCGGCCTGGAGTGGGGCGCGGTGCGATCGCGTTCCTTCCGCTTCGTGGTCATCGACGAGGCGTTCGGCCGGGGTTCAGACGAGTCGGCGCAGTACGGGCTGCAGCTGTTCAAGAAACTCAACCTTCAGCTGCTGATCGTCACGCCGCTGCAGAAGATCCACATTATCGAACCGTTCGTCGCCAGCGTCGGCTTCGTTCACAACGACGGCGGGCAGGCGTCCAAGCTGCGCAACCTCTCAATCGAGGAATACCGCGCGCGCAAGGCCGAGTTTTCCTAGTGAGTTGGACCGCGCCTAGCGACCTGAAGGCCCAGGTCCTCCGCTTGTGGGACCGCGGCGCCCTGTTGCGGCCGCTAGTCGCGGGCGAGCCGAACTTTCCCCTGCGGCTGACCCTCAAAGTTCCCAGCGCCGCTGAATTGACCGAACGCTTCGATGCCGTACGGGCCTGGGTTGCCGACCTCGGCCGGATGCCGCACGTCCGCATCGAGTGGCGGGAGGTCAATCACCGGGTTCTCGGCGCACAGCGCCTGCCCCAATCAGCCTGGGTCGATACGCTCGAAAGCGCCTTGGCACTATGCGGCCGGCGCAGCGAAGCGGCCCGCTTCAGGCAGATGCTTGACGTGACGCGTTCGGAACTGCCGGCGTTGCTCGACTGGCTGGGCAAGCGGCCGCTGCAGGCCATCGACCTGGCGCCGCATTGGCCGCATTTGCTCGCCGTCGTCAAGTGGCTGGCTGCCCACCCCCGTCCCGGCGTGTACCTGCGGCAGGTCGACATCACAGGCGTGCACAGCAAGTTCATCGAGGCGCATCGCGCTGTCCTTCAGGAACTGCTTGATCTCGTGCTGCCAGCCGAAGCAGTCGACTCCGAGCAAGCCGGAGTGGCTCGGTTCTGTGCCCGTTACGGGTTTCTCGACAAGCCGGCGCGAATCCGCTTCCGCGTCCTCGACGAACGCATCCGGCTGGTGAATGGCGCGACACGACCCGACGTGACCCTGGACGCGGCAAGCTTCGCAAAGCTCGCGGTGCCGGCCAGGCGCGTCTTCGTCACCGAGAACGAGACCAACTTCCTGGCGTTTCCCAACGCCGACGAGTCACTCGTGGTGTTTGGGGCGGGATACGGGTGGGAGGCGCTGGCACAGGCGTCCTGGCTCAACCGCTGCACCGTCCACTACTGGGGAGACATCGACACGCACGGCTTCGCCATCCTCGACCAGCTCCGCACCCGGCTGGAGCACGTTGAGTCGTTCCTGATGGATCGTGAGACGCTCGCCGCGCACGAAATGCTGTGGGGAGAGGAAGCGGACCAAGTTCGTCACGATCTGCCGCGCCTCACACCGGTCGAGTGCGAACTGTTCGATGCGCTGCGGGACAACCGCATTCGTCCGAATCTTCGACTCGAACAGGAACGCGTCGGCTTCCAATGGCTAGCAACCGCGTTGGAGAACCTTTCCGAAGGTCCATCTGTCGCAGTTCGAGCAAGTTCCGGCTTTCTTGACAGCGACCTCACGACCTCATCCAACACTTAGGGAGGCTAGCGTGCCCGACCTCGGCTTCGCCGAAGCGTTCGCGAAGTACGGCGCGAAACTGAAAAATCCCAACTGGTCTGTCTGCGCCCAAGCCGCCGATGGGTCGCTGGCGATGAGCTTTTGGCAGCATCACATCAAGCGTGAGGGCGACGGCCTCGTCTGTCGCGACAGGTTCGAACGCTGGTCCGGCCCAGGCAGAAACGAACTTCGGCGCTGCCTTGAGCAGGCCTTGACATCGCATCAGCCAATCCGCGTCGTCATCGCGATCACTCCATTCCCAGAACGTGTCGATGCCGGGGGCGATGCGAGCAAGATCCCGAAGACCTTCAGCATTCGCCAGGACCTCGTCGGTCAAGTTGTCGCGGTGGACGACGAGGGATTCACAGTGACGTTCACAAGGCGACTCGCGTGATTGCGGAAGGGATATCACAAAGCCCAACAGCCATGAAACGTCAAACTATTGCTGCCTCCACGGCAGAGCCGGGGTCTCCCGAGGTGGCTCGCCGCCAGTCGACGGCATCCTCACGGCGCCGATGGCATCGGCCGACCTTCGAGGAATCGCGCCAAGGCGATCATCGCCCACGAGTCCACGCGGCAGTAGGCGCGCAGCTGCTCGGCGAGCGCGCCGCGCCGCGCGGCGGATGCCGCCGGATCGATCGCCTCCAGGTAGGCGAGCTGTGCGCCGGCGCCGTCGCGCACCGCCTCGAGCCCGGCGTAGGGATCGGCCTTCAGCACCGTCGGCAGCACCGCCTTCAGCGAGTACGAGCCGCGCATGTCCCGGTGGTAGTAGCACTGCCGCACGAGCGGCAGGAGGTCGAAGATCCGCTCGATCGCCTCGTGCAGCGGCCCGGCCAGGTCCGGGAAGCTGTCGGCGAGTTCCTGCATCCGCCCGCGCTCGAACGCGGCGCTGTACACGAGGATCACCTTGACGCCGCGCAGCGCCGCCACCAGCTGCTCGGCGCAGGCGCGGCGCGGGTCGATGCCGCTCACGTCCAGAAATTCTGCGTGCTCCACCCTCCCCGGCGCCGTCTCGAGGTGGCACGACCACTGGAACGGCACCTGCTGGTACGGCCGCGCGCCAGCCCAGCGCGGCACGGCGAAGTTCATCGTCTCGAAGTCCAGGTAGGCCCTCGGCCACGGCTGGCGGTCGATCGCCTCGGCCGCCGAGCGATCGAGGAAGCGCCGCCCCGATGTAGTCACGCGATGCACGAGAACCACAGCGGGATCGGCGACCAGGCCCGCCGGCACCTCGCGGAGGTCGCGGTAGCCCTGCTCGGCCAGCCGCCGCGCGAGCGCTTTGCCGGCGCGGCCGGGCAGGATCATCACCGGGTACTCGGCCTCGCCCGCCTGTCGCGCGCAGTGGTCCTGGTACGGGCACGGATACGGGTCAGCGCACTGCTCCCCCATCTCGATGTCCGGCTCGTCGCCGGCGAGCGTCTGTCGCGCGCCCGTGACCCACTGCTCCACTTCGCGATGCAGTGCCGCGGTTTCAGCCGAGAGATCCGCGCGTGCGAAGAGCCCGGCGTAGTCGCTGTCGCCCGGGTAAGTCCAGCTCGAATCGAGGTGCATCAGCCCGTGGTCGGCGAGCTTCAACCCGCTCGCCTGCAGCACCCACCGCTGCATGGCAACGTCGGCGTGGTGATAGTTCTTGACGCCGGTGGTGGACTTCACCTCGTGCAGCGACCAGGCGCCGCCGCGCACCGGCTCCAGCACGTCGGCGCGGATGAGCAGGCCGTCGCGCTCGAAAGCGGCCTCGAACAGGGGCTGACGCACGCGGCCGCGCAGCGCTTCCCGGGTCTGCGTCAGCGCGGTGCCGAGATCGTGCTGCGAACCGATCAGTTGTCCGCTGGCAAACCGCGCCTGCGCCGCCGCACCCACCTCATGGCCCTGACGGAACACGAGTTCGGTGCCGGCATCGAGCGGTGGCTTGTCGTCCAGGTTGACGTCCAGCCACAGCCGCTTCGGGCACTGCAGCCAGTTCAGAAGGCGGGTCTTGCTCAGGCCAGGCGTGTTGCGCCGGCTGCCATGCCTAGCCATCGGTCGAGTTCCCGGCCTCGGCCACCAACGTCGATCGCCGCTGGATGCGGCCCTTCAGGGTGATCCGTGACGCAAGACTCCGGGCATGAGCCCACTCGATCACGTCGGCTCGGCGAGCGGCCTGGGTGCAGAGGTAGCGAGGATCCGGGCGGATGCCGACACGCCCGAGATCCAGGCGATCGGCATCCCAGCAGGTCTGCACGGTGACATCGGCCTCGGTGCCGCCGTGGGTGTGGTACCGGCAGGCATAGGCGAGCAGTTCCGCCTGTTCACGACCGACATCCAGCAGGTCGTCACAGACTTCGAGCACCAACGCCGCTGAGCGCGCTCCGTGCTCCATGTCGAACCCGTCGTCTTCGCGGCAAACGTCGTGCAGGACCGCAAAGAGCTCGACCACGGTGGTGTCCGCCCGAGTGACTGATGCCAGGCGAAGCCCATTCGCCCGCACCCGGATCCAATGACCGGCGCCGTGAATGCCGCGCCAGTCGAGCTGATACCGGCGCCGCAGAAAGCTGACCAGGTCGGCAGAGATCGTGCGCTTCATTCAGTCCGCTGAATCACGCCGCATCTCCTCGACGGTATCCCGATCCTCCTCGCGGTGCTTCGAGTCACCCAGCCGGGCGGCCGCGCGGTCGCGGAAGGCAAAGTCGTCGTCGTCCGAGTAGG
>CAYGXT010000046.1:0-12233 GCA_964353695.1 uncultured Myxococcaceae bacterium | reverse complement strand
GAGCTTCCTCGAGGTGGAGTCCGACCGGCAATTCGACTTTCTGCGCGACTGGCAGCGGAAGATCTACGACGCCGGCTACCTCGGCCTCGACTGGCCCGCCGAGTTCGGCGGTCGCGGCGATCCGCATAAACGCCAGCGCATCGTGAGCCAGGAACTCTCTCGCGCACGGGCGCCCTTCCTGCTGAACGTGATCGGCCTGCAATGGGCCGGACCGACGATCCTCGTCTACGGCACCGACGCGCAAAAGAAGAGGATGCTGCAGCCGATCCTTTCGGGCGAAGAGATCTGGTGCCAGGGATTCAGCGAGCCGGGCTCCGGCTCGGACCTCGCCAGCTCGACGACACACGCCGAGAAGCAGGTCGACGGCTCCTACCGGGTCACGGGCCACAAGGTGTGGACGACCCTCGGACACAAGGCGAAGTGGATGATCCTGCTGGCGCGCAGCGACCCCGCTGCCGGCAAGTATGAGGGCCTCTCCTTCTTTCTCTTCCCGATGGACGTGCCGGGCGTGACCGTGCAGCCCCTGATCAAGATGACGGGCGAGGGCGGCTTCAATCAGGTGATCTTCGAGAACGCATGCATGCCTGCGGATGCGCTGCTCGGCAAGGAGGGCCAGGGCTGGAACGTCGCGCTCACGACGCTGCTCTTCGAGCGTGGCGCGGCCGAGGGCTCCGGGGGAGGCCAGGCCACGGCCTCGGCCGAGAGCGTACGCGCACTCGTGTCGGTGGCGCGCCGCGCTCGGCGCGAGGGTTCGAGCGCGGCCGACGATCCCGTGTTCCGCGATCGCATGGCTCAACTTTGGATCGAGGAAGAGGCGCTGCGGCTTTCATCGATGCGCGCTCGAATCCCGGCGCTGAACGCAGACCGACCGCAGGCCCTGCGCCTCATGAACAAGCTGGTCTACTCGGAGTACAACCAACGGCTCACCGAGCTGGCGTGCGAGATGTTGGGCCCGGAGGCGACGCTCTGGCTCGGCGACCCATGCGCCGTGGACCGCGCGGAATGGCCGCGCGCCTACATGAACTCCTTCGGCATGACCATCGGCGGCGGTACCAGCGAGATCCTGCGCAACGTGATCGGCGAGCGCATTCTCGGTCTGCCCAAGACCAAATGAGACGGAGCAATCGATCGTGACGCGGATCCCGAACGACTTCGGCTTCAGCGAGGAGCACGAGCTGCTCCGCCAGCAGGCGCGACGCTTCTTCGAGGAGCGCTGCCCGATCTCCGAGGTGAGGCGCCTCGCGGAAGACCCCCTCGGCCACGATCCGGCCCTATGGAAGGAGCTCGGCGCCCTCGGCTGGGTGGGGCTCGCACTGCCCGAGGCGCATGGCGGCTCCGGGCTCGGCTTCCTCCCGCTCTCGCTGCTGCTGGACGAGATGGGCCGCCGTCTCGTGCCGTCGCCCTATCTGCCGTCGCTGCTCGGCGCCCTCGCCATCGAGGCCGGCGGGAGCGACGCGCAGCTGGCGCGCTGGCTACCGGACATCGCGAGTGGCGAGCGCATCGCCACGCTCGCGCTGTATGAGCCGTCGAGTGGCTACGAGCCCGCGGGCGTGCGCGCGACCGCGGAGCCCACCGAGGGCGGCTTCGTGCTGCGCGGACAGAAGCGCTTCGTGCTCGCCGGAGGATGCGCGCAGCTCCTCGTGGCGCCCTTTCGCGAGCCTTCGGGTCAGGTCTCACTCTTCGTGGTCGAGCTGCCCGCAAAGGGGATCACGGTTGAGAACGAGATCGGCACCGATCCGACGCGGCGCACGGCGCGCATGGCCCTCGAGGGCGTGCGCGTTGGGCGCGAGGCGCGGCTGGAGGGCAGCGGCGAGGCAGCCCTCCACCGCACCCACGTCCGGGGTTTCGCGGTGCTTGCGGCCGAGATGGTCGGTGCAGCCGACGCGGCTCTCGTGATGACGCGCGACTACGCGATCAACCGCAAGCAGTTCGGCCGTCAGATCGGCTTCTTCCAGGCCGTGAAGCATCCGATCGTCGATGTCATGATCGGGATCGAGCTGGCGCGCAATCACGTGCTCGGCGCCGCCGCGGCCCTCGACCACGATTCGGCCGACGCCGAGATCTCCGCGCGCATGGCGAAATCTCTGGCGAGCGACGTCTTCGCAACGGCCGTTCGAAAGGGCGTGCAGCTCCATGGTGGCTACGGCTTCACCATCGATTGCGACATGCACCTCTACTTCAAGCGCGCACTCTGGAGCCGCGCAACGCTGGGCGATGGGCCCCATCACCGCCGCCATCTGGCGGCGGCGCTGCTGGATCGCGACGCGGTGGGCGCAGGGGCTATCTAACGGCTACTCCGTCCAGGCGAAACGCGTGCCTTCGGGCGTCTCCTGCGCGACGAGCGCACGCAGCGCAAGCACGCGATCGATCTCCTCGTCCACCACGGCCGCGTCGGTGGCAGTCCCCTCGGCAACAGCGTGCTTCAGCTCGGCCACCGGGTTCTGACGGTAGGCCGGGAGCGACTCGACCAGATCGTCCAGCAAGATCTTCCAGAGCAGCTTCTGCCGCCGCCGCCGCAGGTACATCTTCTTCTCGTAAACCGGAAGCTGATCCGTACGGAACAGATGGTCCTGGTATCGGAGGTAGCGCTCCATGGTCTCGTCGTAGGAGTCGGCGACCGCCTGGACGACGCCAGTATCCAACCCCTTCGAACGCGTCACGACGTGGTTGGCGTCGTACTTCGTCCAGTCGTTGGTCAGGATCTCCAGCCCGTAGTCGGCAGCCTTCTCGCGCACCTCCGAGCCCGGGAAGGGCGCGAGGATGTGGAAGCCGTAGAGCGAGCCGAACTCCTGGTGCAGCTCGTCGGCGAAGGCGACGGTCTGGCGCAGCGTCTCCTCGGTCTCGCCGGGCAGTCCGATGATGAACGACGCCAGCGCACTGATGCCCGCATTCTGCGTCATCCGCATCGCCTCTTTCACGAGATGGAGGCTCGACTGCTTCTTCACGAGATCGAGGATCTCCTGGCTCCCGCTCTCGACGCCGAAGCAGATCGCCTGGCAGCCGGCCTTCGCCATGGTCTCGACGATCTCGGGCGAGATGGTGTCCACACGCGAGAAGGCGTTCCACCGGATGCCGGTGTTGCGGCGCACGAGCTCACCGCAAACGGCAAGGAAGTGTTTCCGATACAGCGTGAAGAGATCGTCCTCGATGGTGATCTCGGTGAAACCGAGCCGCGAGAGCTCTTCGATCTCGTCTACGCAGAGCGAGGGCGTCCGGTAGCGCACGGAGCGTCCCGTCCACTGCGGCGCCGAACAGAAGACGCAGGAGTAGGGGCAGCCGCGGCTGGTGATCACGCTGGCGTGGCTGTCGAAGGCGAGATACCGGGCGAGCGGCACGAGGTCGCGAGCGGGGCTCGGGAGCGCGTCGAGATCGCTCGGGGCCGGCCGCGGCGCGGTCTTCACGATGCGGCCGCTGCCCGGCTCGCGCAGCGCGAGGCCGCGCACATCGCGCAGGTCCATGCGCCCCTCGAGCGAGCGCGCGAGCTCGAGCAGCGTATGCTCGCCCTCTCCGATGCCTATGTAGTCGAGGGCCGGCAGGTCACGGAAGGAGCCTTCGATCTCGAACGAGACGTGGTGCCCACCCATGACGATCGGCACGCGCTCGTCGCATTTGCGCACGACCTCGGCGATGCCCGTCGCAATGTGATGGTTGAGCGTCACCGAGGTGATGCCCACGAGCTGGGGCCGCAGCCGTGCCATGCGCCTCTCGATCTTGTCCGGCGTCGTGCGCGCAAGGAGCAGGTCGAGGATCTCCACCTGATGCCCTTCGGCGCGAAGAGCCGACGCCAGATACGGAAGCGTCACCAGCAGACGCGGGAACTCCTCGAAGGGGTACGAGGGGTTGATCAGCAGGATACGCATGAAGGCTCCTTGTCGTCTAGGTCCGCGGCCGGACGATGCCGAAGGCGCTGGTGTAGCCGTGCAAAAAGGTACGGCCCTCGACCGGGCCGATCTCTCCGTTGCAAAAGAAGCCTCCCACCGCGAGGTCGCCCAGGTGACGCCGCAGGGCGTCGCTGTCGTGATCCGGCTCGCCGTAGAGGTGCGCGCCACGCCCGAGGCAGGAGAAGAGAAGCGCGCCGCAGGGCTTCGCGTCCGCCACGGCCTCTGTCCGATAGCGCGTCAGCCGCGCCTCCAGATCCGCGGCGGAGGTCCGCGCATCGCGAACGTGGAACTGCACGACCTGCGCCTCTTGCAGCGGCGACACCACGGCAAGCGCACCGTTCGAATCGTCCATTCCGGAGAGATTTCGGATCAGGAAGTCGCCCTGCCGGTACTCGGCCTTCCGGCTCGTCATCTCGATGCCGAGAAAGAGCGCACTTCGCATCAGCTTGCGATCCTCGGCATCGCTCGCGTCGAACAGGCGCTCCAGCTCGTCGAGAGGCGGCCGACCGTCCACCTCGAGCAGCAGGCCATCCCGGCAGCGCGTCACGAACATCGGGTTGCCGATCGGGCGGCAGCCCTGCGCCACGATCGTGTCGAGCACGACGTTGCCGCAGAGCGCAACGCCGACCGCACCCGCCCGGTAGAGATTCGCGCCGAGGAAGAGCGCGTTCTCACCCGGCGCGCTCCCGCCGCTCGCGAGCCCGCCCAGCTTCTGACCCAGCGGGAACGCGAGGTCGAGCCCCGTCACGAGCGCCTCGGCATCGACGCTGAAGGGATCCCCAAGGAGCAGGAAGGCGGGATCTTCCTCGGGCCGAAGGCCCGTGAGCCGCGCCCAGGCCGCCGGCGGTGCAGCCGGGTCGGGGAGATCCGGGCCTATCTGGAAAGGGCGGAGCGTCACGCCCGGCAGCAATGCAGCCGTCAGCGAGAGGCCGGGGCGCTCTTCGATCTCGCGGCCACCGCCGATCACGCTCTCGGCGCTGCAGCCGAGGAGCAGCGCCCCCGGAAAGGTCTCGGCCACGAGCTCGGCGAGGAGCCCATAGCGCTCACGGTGCTCGCTCGAGACGAAGGCCAGCACCAAATCGGGGCCTACGCCCTCGAGTCTCGCCACGATCGACGCCGCGGCCGCAGTGAATGCGGCCTGGAGGCCGCTCGAGTCGGAACTTCCGGAGAGCCAGCGCATGAGCGTCCTCTAGGTTTGAATAGCGGGCCGCCGGGCAGCGCGCCCGCGGATCCCTCCCAGAGGTCAGACCCTCCCGGCCTCCGCTGCGGCCGATGGCGGGGCCAGCGTGAGGCCGGGAGGGCGATTGCTCAGTTGCCAATCCGGATCACGATCGTGCCGTCGACAGCTACGCCCGACCTGCCCGGCCGGCCGTAGCCGCCCCAGACGGGACGCCAGCCGGATCGTGCCGCAGGTGCGTAATAACGGCGGTAGACCACGACCTCGTCGGAACCATCACAGTCGTGGTCGTCGTCGTAGTCATGCTGCCAGGCGCCGGTTCGGAAACCGTGGCCGGCCGGACCGTACTGCCAGCCGTCACGCGCGTGGTGATGCTCGCGGTAGCGACCCCGGCCGTGTGGGCCGGCCAGGGAGGCGGCGGGAAGGCCCAGGAGGGCGGTGAGGAAGAGCGAAATGAGACGAAGAGGAAGAACGAAGCGTCGAATTGGCAGACTCATCAGAGCCTCGAACAGGTCGCCGTCCAAGCCACCGCCCTGGTGGCCTAGCCGTGCGACATGAAGCGGGAAGCATATGCCCTGCCGGACGCCACGCTATAGGGCGACCGTTCGGGGGCGGGTCTCCGGGAAGCGGGGCTTGAAAAACTCGCTAACCGAGGGTCCAATGCGCTGCGATGCCCACCATCTGGCACGATCTCCACTGGGTTTTGCAGCTCCGCTCGGCCGAGCTGACGGTCGTCATGAACGGCTTCACCGCGCTGGGCTACACGCCCTTTTTTCTCGCCTGCCTGCCCCTCGGCTACTGGCTCTGGGACAAGGACCTGTTCACCCGCTTGGCGGTGCTGATCATGCTGACGGCGCTCCTGAACGCGTTCTTGAAGGATGCGTTCCAGGATCCCCGTCCCGACCTCGCGTTCGCACTCGACCCGCGCGTCGGCGACTCCTACGGCATGCCGAGCGGACACGCGCAGGTCGCCACCGCCATGTGGCTCTGGCTCGCCTACGAGCTGCGCCGGCCGTGGCTGTGGCTCGTGTCCATCGTGATCGTGCTGGGCGTCTCGTTCAGCCGGCTCTACCTCGGCGTGCACGACGTCGAGGACGTGACCGTCGGCATCGCAGCTGGCCTCGCGGGCATCGGAATCTTCCGCCTGCTCCTCTCCGACCGTCTCCAGCGCTGGCATGACCTGCACCCCGCCCTGCAGCTCGTCCTTCTCCTCGCCCTGCAGCCTGTGATGTGGCTGCTGTGGCCGCGGCATGAGGGCCCCGGAGGCGCGAGCGCGATCCTCGCCTTCCTCTTCGGCTGGTGGGCCGGCGTGCTCTACGATCGGCATCGCATGGACTTCAAGCGCCATCCGAACTGGGGGATCGCCATCGTCGCCGCGGCCGTCGGCATCGCTCTGCTCTTCGCGGCGCTCGGGCCGCTCGAGCGGGGCCTGGTCGGCGCCGGCCTCGGCACGGCAACCGCGACCTGGGTGCAGATGCTCCTGGTCGCGCTTTACACGACGGCGATCGCGCCGCTCCTATTCCGCCTGGCCCGCGCGGCGCATTGAGCGGAACCCGGCAGGCCGCGCGGCGCCGTGCAGCCCGCTCGTGCCCTGCGCGACGCGAGGCCCTCACGGTAGTGGCGTGAAGTAGATCCAGGCATCCTGGTCCACCTTGAGGTCGATGAGGCTGCCATTGATGACGTCGAGGTGTACGTAGACCGGGGCACCGGCCGGCACGACAATTCCGTATCCGGACGGGAATGAGATGTTGGTATTGGTGATGTTCGAGCCCAGGTAGGTGCTTCCCGAGGTAGCGCCGTAGTCGTAGAGGCCCGGCCCGGCATACTTCACGCGAAATACGCAGCCCGTAGCATCCGCCTCGTTGCACTGATACATCTCGGGCTTCGTGCTGACCTCGATGTCTACGTAGAGATCCACGTCGGCCTGTTCGGGGATGGACACGCTGACGATGCCCACCTTCGTCTTCGGGACCCAGACGCCTGCCTTGTCTTTGTGGCAGGTCGTTCCCTTCCGACAGGGCCCCGTGGTGGCCTTGATGACGGCAGTGCTGAGCGGCTTCAGTGACATGAGCGGCTCCGTCGATCCTGCCGCCGGAAACGAGAGCAATGCCGTCAAGGCGATCGCATTGCGGAGAACACTCGGGTTGCATCGAATCGTCGACATGTCTTCCTTCCGTCGCTTACGAGCGCTGAGTGAGAGACCGCAGCCGGGGGCGATACTACTGCCCGCAGGGTAGCGTTTCGCTCGGGGGCAATGCCCCTGCGGTACCGTTTCGCGCCTGCAGTTTCGTGCATGCAGACTGGTATCGGCGCAGTGAGCGGAGTCACCGGCACCCGGCCGGAAGAGGGGACAATAGGATGGCCGAGCCGCACATGTACCACGGGCTTCTCCACGGCGGCAGCCGAGCGGCAGGCGTCACGGGTCCCAGACGAGCTCGTGCACGTGCCCACCCGCCTCGATGCGGATCCGATCGCTCGGGTAGTCTGCATGCACCCAGGGCGCGTCGTAGCGAGCGAAGCCGGACAACGGAATCTCCCGCCCGTTGCAACGCAGGGGTCCCGTCCAGCCGAACTCGATCGTGCCCTGTGACGGCGATTCCCAGCGGACGGAAAGCCCTCGAATTTCGAGCGCCGCGGCTGCAATTCGCTCGACAAACCGCTCGAACGGCCCGTCCCTGGCTCTGCGCCCCAGTTCGCAGATCCACACGTGCTCGCGACCTCGCGCGACGAGCTCGCGGCTGCGGTCCTCGCCGGCATCGGCCGCCTCGTTCCAGAGCGCAGTCTGGCCCGAGCAAAGCGCCAGATAGCCGTCGCCGCGGCGCGCGAAGCGCCAGCCCCCGTGCTCGCGGATCTCGTCGAACTGGTCCCGCGGAAGCCAGGCGTGAGTCATGAGCTTCTTGTTCGCGACGTGCAGGGCCGGACGCCGGTGGATCCGGTAGAGCGCGACCAGCACGTTCTCGATCTGTCCGATGCGCGGAAGTGTAGCGCTTCCAGTCCACCAACCGGGCGAGCGTGCGCTGCGCGGCCCCGGGTGCGTAGTGAAGCAGACCGCGTCGCCACCGAGCGAGGCATGCCACGCGTGCTGTTGATCTCCGCCAAAGCCCGGACGCCAGTCTACCGCGCTCGAGAGCTGGTAGTCCGGCGTGCGGTACGTGACGATGTTCACCTCCGGGCGCGCATTGCGCGTGAGGTCCCACTCGAAGACGCGCGCGAGCAGCGGCAAGAGGCGCAGCTGGGCGAGCCACTCGAGGAGCCTGCGGTTCGCGGCAAACGGCGCGAAGAATGCGTTGCTCCACCAGTGCCAGCGACCGAGCACGCGCACGAAGCCGTCGATGGTCTTGGGATGCGTGTAGGCCTCGAGCGAGAGCAGTTCGAAGAGGTCCTCATCGCGGCTCGGATCGAGATCGAAGCGGGCGAGCGCGTCGAGCGAGATGCCCATGCGCTGACGGATCGTGACGGCAGGCTCTTCCGTGTCCGCCGCGATCGCAAGCACTGCGGCCGGCGTTCGGTAGCTCGGCGACAGTGCCAGAGACACCGCGGACTGATTTTCGACGCGCGCGAATGAGCCCGTCCCGAACACGAGCTTCATCGCGTCGGTGCTGCCCTCTTCGCGGTTCCACTTCTTGCAGCGCTCGTACGAGCGACCGTGCGTCGTGGCGAAAGCGCCCCGGGAGTGATGCAGCGCCATATCGAGCAGGATCACGTCCGCGACCATCGCCGCGCGTCGCCGAATCTCCTCGTCTGCGGAGAAGTCCACCAACGTGAGCACGGCAACCAGATCCTCATCGTAGTAGACGTGTGAGAGCCACTCGCTGAACCCGGTACGGAAGCGCATCTCGAGCCAGCGCAGGACGCGGCGGCGGGCGCGCTCTCGGCGCTGGCTGCCGGTCTCGCCGGTATTCGTGAAGATCTCGTCGGGGAAGCGCTCGGCCGCGATCAGGTCGGCCGCTGCAAACAGGATCTGGTGATTCTCGGTCCAGGTGCAGAGCGAGTCGCTGCCAGGCTCGCTCGGGTGGTACTTGAACCCGAGCGTCGTGCGCTTCGCGCGCAGGGTGAGTGCGGGCGGCAGGCGCGGGTCGCTGCCGAATTGCAGCAGGAGGCGCAGCACGCCGTGCTGCACGAAGTCTGCGCAGTCGAGACGAGCATCCACGTAGTCGAGGGCGGCCTCGAAGAGCGGGACGTGAGCGGGGCCGCCCGCCGCGAGCCGCGCAACCTCGTGGAAGACAGCGCACAGGTGCGACGGCGGCGGACTTCTCCGCACGAAATCGAGAAACGCAGCGCGGCGCGTCTCGAAATCGCCGGGCGCGGCGCGCTCGGCGTGCGGGTCCATGAGCGGCTCGATCGGAATGTCGGGCGCTGCCGGCCCACGCAGTGTGAGCTCGTACGCGAGGATCGGGTGGCCGATCGGATCCGCCGCCGTCACTCACCGCCCCGGTGAACGACGAGCGAGCCGCCCGCCACGATCAGGCGGGCTTCGCCGTGGCGGCAGCCACGCGCGTCATCCACGCGGCAACGGTAGGACGCGTCTCGAACGCCCTGCCGCCCTCCTCCGTGTCCCGGATGCAGGCGAACTCGGCGAAGACCGAGAGATCCGCCAGCGAGAGCGCGTCGCCCACCAGCCACTCGCCGCTTCCGAGCCAGCCCGACACGGCGTCGAGGTGGCGCTCCAGGTCGCGCACCACCATCTCGAGAGGCTTTCGCCCGAGGCCCTGCTTGGCGAGGATCCCGCGCATCATGCGCGGCACCACGAGCTTCGCGGCCGTCCTCATCCACGCGGGATCGTGGGCCGTGAGCAGCGGGATGTGCTTGCGCGCGTTGTGCGGAACCGTGAATCGCAGGCGCATCTCGTAGAAGTAAAGGCTCTCGTCCGCCCAATCTTCGAAGATATGACACAGTGCCCGTAGCTTCGGATCGCGCGGCACGAGCGGCGGCTCGGGGAACTGAGTCTCCAGGTAGTACGCGATGTCGGTGGAGTCGGCGATGAAGCGGCCGTCGTGCTCGAGGCAGGGGAGCTTTCCAATCGGGTTGACTTTCTTGATGGCGGTGAAGGCCTCCTTCATCGGGACCTCTCGCACCACGTAGGGCTGCTTCTTCCAGTGCAGGATGCGGCGGACCTTGTCGCAGAAGGGAGAGATCTCGAACTGGTAGAGGGTGATCATGCTGGCCTCCGACGGCGGAGGATACCTCGCACGATCAGCCCGGGCCCGACTCGCGATCGAGCGCGGCGCGGGCGGCGCGCAGCGTACGATCGAAGAGCCGCTCCAGCTTCGGGCTCGCGCCACGGCATCCCGCCACGACCTGCTGGCTCCACTCGAGGTAGCTGATGCGCCGCTCGAGGCTCCAGCCCGCTGGCGGCGTATGCGCCATGTCGCGCAGGTTGCAGATCTTGTCGGCGAGCTTGATGCAACGGGCCTTCTTCGAGAGCTTCGGCGCATGCTCGATCTGGAGACGCTTGCGCTCCGCGGACGGCAGCTTCTTGTCGTCCGTCACCTCTTCCACGAGGCGCCGGACCCGTCTGCCGAAGTGCCGCTCCAGCTCCTCGGGCGTCGTCTCGGTGTCTTCGATCGTGTCGTGGAGCACGGCCGCCTGCAGCAGCTTTGCGCTGCGCACGTCCGCCTCGCGCGCCAAGACCTCGGCGACTGCAATCGGATGGTTGATGTAGGGATCGCGGTCCGCTCCCTTGCGCCGCTGCTTGCGGTGCTTGTCGGCCGCGAAGTGCAGCGCACGCAGGATCTCGAGGGAGGGCTCCATGGCTCCGAAGATCGGCGGGGACGCAAGCCTGGTCAAGGGCCCTGACGCCGCCGTCCTGCCTTCTGGTAGCCTCGACGGGACAAATTGCCTGCAAGGCAGAACAGGACACCATGGCCGACGCCGCTTCCCCGATCGACCCCGAGAAGTTCAGCGAGTACGCGAAGCGTGTCTTTGGCGCGCTCGGCGGCGCCATGACCTCGGCCATGATCTGCCTCGGCGATCGCCTCGGTCTCTACCAAACCCTTGCTGCGAGTGGGGCCGTGACGAGCGAGGAGCTGGCCGTTCGATCCGGACTTTCGGAGCGCTGGCTGCGCGAGTGGCTGCAGCAGCAAGGCGCGGCTGGCATCCTCGACTACCGCGGCGAGGGGCGCTTCGAGCTCACACCCGAAGGTGTCGCAGTGCTGGCGGACGAAAGCCATCCAGCCTTTGGCGCGGGCTTCTTCGCCTCGTTGCCGGAGACGATGGGCGTTCTCGACCGGCTCCCCGAGGCGTTCCGCACGGGGATCGGGCTTCCGTACGACGCGGCGGGGGCCGAGGGTGCACGCGGCGTCGAACGCGGCGTCGCGCCCTGGTTCCGGGCTCTCCTCGTGCCGCTCGTGATCCCGCGGCTCGGTGGTGTTCGCGAGTTGCTCGAGAGGGGCGCGGCGGTAGCGGACGTCGGCTGCGGCGCGGGCCAGGCGCTGCTGGCGATGGCACGGGCCTTCCCCCGCTCCGAGTTTCACGGCTGGGAGCTCTCACGCCACGCCCTCGAGCGCGCGGAGTGCAACCGCTCCGAGGCTGGGGTTTCGAACGCCTTCTTCCACGACGTCTCAAAGTTGCCGCTCCCGGCGGATGGACGCTTCGCCTTCGTCCTCACGCTCGACTGCCTGCACGATATGACCGACCCGGCCGGGGCCGCGCGGGCGATTCGCCGTGCGATCCGCAACGACGGCACCTGGCTCGTGTGTGAGATCAAGTCCCATGCGAGCTACGAGGAGAACGTCGCGCGCAATCCGATGGCACCGATGATGTACGGGACATCGGTCCTCACCTGCATGTCCTCGGCGCTCTCCGAGCCCGGCGGCGCGGGCCTCGGCACCCTGGGTCTGCATGCCGGGCTGCTGCGCCAGATGGTGGCGGAGGCAGGCTTCACGCGCTTCGAGAGCCTCGACTTCGGGCATCCTGTGAACGCCTTCTACGCAGTACGGCCCTGAGTGGGCGGCCCATGGTCTTGCACCAGGGGGGGGGCTGGTCGAAGCGGGTAGTTTTCGCTCTATACTGGCGGCCCGATTGACGCCTCAATCAAGGAGCCCCCGATGAACTTCGACTTCTCCGAGGACCAGAAGCTGGTCCAGAAGACGGCTCGCGATTACCTCGGCGAGCATTCGACGCTCGCGGCCTGCCGGCGCGTCTTCGAGGGCAAGGATCTCTACGACGCCACGCTG
>CAYGXT010000045.1:0-12591 GCA_964353695.1 uncultured Myxococcaceae bacterium | reverse complement strand
GTCGTGCTCGCTACCGTCGCGGGTGCGCTGCGGCGCTTTCTGCGCAAGCGTGGCGTGGACGTCACCCCACTCGACTTCCGCGCCGTGCTGCCGGTGAACCTCCGCAGGCAGAGCGAGTCGGGCGTGTTGGGAAACCGCGTCACGATGATGGCCGCCGCGCTTCCGCTCGCCGAGACGAGCCCCCGCAGGCGGCTGCAGCGCGTGATCGAGACGACGCGCGAGCTCAAGTCCTCGAAACAGGCGCGCGGCGTCGAGCTCATCGAGGAGCTCAGCGAGATCGGGGGGACGGCGCTCTTCGCCCAGCTGGCGCGCATGACGTCCATCACGCGGCCGTTCAACGTGGTGGTGACCAACGTTCCCGGCCCGCAGCTCCAGGCGTACTTGCTGAGCGCGCCGCTTGTGGAGGCATATCCGCTCGTGCCGCTCTACCGCAACCAGGCGCTCGGGATCGCGCTCTTCAGCTACAACGGCGGCCTCTTCTGGGGGCTCAACGCCGACTGGGACGCCCTGCCGGACCTCCACGACCTGGTCGAGGCGCTGGCTGCCGAGTTCGAGCTGCTGCGCCGGGCGGCGGGCGGCGCGCTCCGGAAGCCGCGGTCGCCGCGACATCGGCGACGTGTGCTCTCTCCTGATCCGCGCGGGCTTGGCGCCCGCATGCCTTGAGGTGCACGATGCCGTTGCAGCTTCGACACGCCCGGATCCACGGCCACGACGTTCGCTACCGGATGGCGGGCAAGGGTCCCGTGATTCTTCTGATCCACGGCATGGCGGGGAGTTCGCGCACGTGGCTCGGCGTCATGAAGATCCTCGCGCGCGACTGCACGGTGATTGCGCCCGATCTTCTGGGGCACGGCGAGTCCGCCAAGCCGATGGGGGACTACTCGCTCGGCGCCTACGCGAGCGGGCTGCGCGATCTCCTGGTGGGCACGCTCGGCATCGAGAGCGCAACGCTCGTCGGGCAGTCGCTCGGCGGTGGCGTCGCGATGCAGCTCGCGTATCAGCATCCGGAGCTCTGCCAGCGACTCGTGCTGGTCGCGAGCGGCGGCCTCGGTCGCGAGGTGAGCTGGGTGCTGCGTGCGCTCACGCTCCCGGGCGCCGAGTACGTGATCCCGCCGCTGTTTCCGCGCTTCGCACGCCGCGCCGGCGAGAAAGTGATGCACTTCTTCCACGATCGCGGCGTGCACGCTCCGCACATCGCGGAGATGTGGAACGCCTATGCGTCGCTCACTGAAACGCCCAACCGGCACGCCTTCATCCGCACGGTACGCGCGGTGATCGACCCGGGTGGCCAGACCGTGAGCGCGCGCGACCGCCTCTACCTCGCCGCAGCCGTCCCGACCATGATCGTGTGGGGGGACCGCGACGACATCATCCCGGTCGCGCACGCCCATGCCACGCACCGCCTCCTGCGGAAGAGCCGCCTCGAGATCTTCGAGGGGGCCGGGCACTTCCTGCATGTCGAGCATCCGCGGCGCTTCGCGGAGGTGCTGCGCGACTTCATCGAGAGCACGGAGCCGGCCCAACGGGACGTCGGCACGTTCCGCGAGATGCTGCTGACGCGTGCGGGCTGAGGGCGACGGCCCGCGTAGCGAGGCGCTTCCGGCTCGTCGGAGCCGCTCCTTCTTCGCCGGGAGTTGGCCGAACATCGTGCGCACCTGATGCTGACCTGGTCGATGTTCTTGGCCACGTCACGCTTGACGCCGAGGATCTCGTCGCTGGCGTCGTCGTAGACCAATACCGCGATGGCGCGCCACTCCGAGTCCTTGACCATGAGGCAGAAGGTGCGGCGGACGCATGGACTTGAAGTGCATGCTCGCCGAGGACTAGTAGCGGCCGTGCTGCTTGAAGATGTAGTTCGAGAGCTCGATGTACTGGACGTTCATGCGGTGCATCAGCTCGTGTGCAGCGCGCATGACGGCGCGCATGACCTTGTAGACGAGGTCGGGGTCCTTCGCGATGAGCCTCTCGAAGTCGGCGCGACGAAGACTGAGCACCTCGCTTTCGGCGATGGCGCGAAGGCCGGTCTCGTGCCGCATGCCGTCGATGAAGCTCATCTCGCCGGCCAGATCTCCCGTGCGCAGCACGGCCACGGAGGAGGGCTGGCCCGGACCCGCGCTCTTGACGACCTCGAGCGCGCCCTTGAGGACGACGTGGAGGGAGTCGTCGCTGGTTCCTTCCTTGATCAGGTAATCGTCCGGCGCCACGCGGCGAATATCCACCAGCGCGGCGAGTGCTGCGCACTGCTCGTTCGAAAGCTCGGCGCCGAGAGGAGAGCCTGCTACGAGACGTGTGAGGGCGTCCGCGGTGTTCTTGGCGCTCCCTGCTTCGGTCATGACCTGGAACCTCGCTGGTTCGAGTGCGGGCGTGGATCGCGAGCGACTGTCGAACGCGCGAAGAATACGGCTCCATCAAGAAGATGCTCTATGTGGCATATTGACGCAGACCGCGTCCAGTCGGGAGCCTCCGCAGGGATCCTCCGGGAAGGAGTGCCGTCGGCGGGCCGGGAGCTCATCCCCCAGGAGTCCGGCCCCCTGAAGGCGGATCCTGCCCCTCATGGATGGATCTCGTCTACGAGCCCCCAGTGGTGCGCGGTCGCGGCGCCGAGCACGTAGGAGAAGGAAGCCCGCTTCTTTCCCCTATGCGTCTGGGACTGGCGTTACGCTGGCGTAAGCGGCGGCTGCGTGTAGCCGTCATGCGCCTTGCTCAGGTTCAGCGTGTAGGACACCCAGCCGCGAACGATCGACGTCTCGCGGAACCCTGCTTGCTTCGCGAGAGCGCGGACACGCGAGAGAGATTGATAGTGTGGATCGGGCAGAACCTCGGTGATCGAAAGGACAGCGCCCGGCCGAAGGGAGCGCTGTATCTCGCGCAGGGCTGCGACCTTGTCCGGGATCTCGCCGAGGACCGTCACCAAGAAGGCGGTGTCGAACTCTCCGAAAGCTAGCTTCCCGGCTCCGAGCCCAGCGAGCAGAACGTCCACGTTCGTCAGCCCCTGCGCTTCGATCCGCCGCCGGAGCTTCTCGAGCATCTCCGGCTGGATGTCGAGTGCGCACACCCGCCCCGATCGCTCTCGCGCGAACGGATGTAGTCCTCGTAGGAGTCCGTTTCCGACGCGGTGCCCGCGTGGGCGAGCCGCTCGCCGATGTCGTGCCAGAGCTCGCTTTGCGCCGGCACCAGGAAGCTCGCGTTTGCGATGCGGTTCCGCCTCGCGCCACGGATCTCCTCGCCGAAAAGGAACAGCACGTTCTGCGCACCGCGGTTCGTGACCCGCACGTGCGGCACCGAGCCGGCCTCGCTGACCTCGTCGATCCGCACCGTGCCGTCCTCGAGCGCGTGCGCGAGCAGTTCGGCGATTGGCTGGAGGGTCGGGGCCGGGGGGGGCGTTGAGTGGGTCGTCATGGGCAGGTCTCCTATACCGCAAAGTGTGCACCATGGGTGTGTCAGATCCGGACGCGTCAGCTCGTCGTTCGAGCCGATCTGCCGCGGCCGAAGCCGGACCTTGGAGACAGTGGCTTGGCCCCCGCTTGGGCCTCAGGCCAGTTTCAAGCGTCTCCAGCGCATTGGCGAGAGAGTGGCCAAGCAAGGTAGATTGCCCATTGCGGTATGATCTAAACTGTTCAGCGTCGGCCAAAGTGGCTTCCATTAGAGGGGTGATCTCTCCCCCGCGAACTTGTCCGGTTGGCGCTTACCGGACGCGATCGCAGGGAATCCACTCGTCTCTCCTACGCGTCGCTCGGGACCAGGTGTAGATGCCCCACGCCCTGACCATCGCCTTTTCGAGCGACGAGAATCTCCGGGCTCAGATCGCCGAGCACGATCGAATGGCGGCCATGCTGCATGCCTGCACGCCGCCCGCGGAAATTGCCCAATTTGATGCCGTCGAGATTGCGCTATCTCTCGGGGACGATCGCTGTCAATTGCATGCCGAGGTGCTGCAAGTCATGCCGGGACTGGGGATCGTCTTGCGGGTCGCGGACTGGGCGCCCGCATACGAACTCCTGGCGCGGCGCGCGGCTCCGTGCACGGTCCGCGAGGAACCGGCGCTGGACGACGCTCCCGCCGAAGCGGACTCGTCTGCAGGTGCTGGACCCATGGCGTGGCCGATCGAAAAATTGCAGCACGAATGGGCGCAATTGTCGAAGGCGGAGAAGATTCGCATCGCATTGCATGGGCAGAGCGCGGCACGCGGACTGGTCCTGCGCGGAACCGACAAGTCGCTGCACGTGCATCTCCTCAAGAACCCGCAACTCACCTCCGATGAAGTGGCGGCGATGGCCGGCATGCCCGGATTTGACCCGACGCTGTTGCGCGTAATTGCGACCAACAAGGATTGGCAAAGAAGCGTACAGATCGTGCGCAACCTGATCTGCAATCCCAAGCTGCCAATGCCCGACGCCACGCGCTTGCTGGGCGCGCTCCCTGTCGACGAATTGACGCGACTGACGCGTACGGGAAAGGTACGCGACGCCTTGAAGCGCGCGATCATCAAACATCTCGACATGCGTCGCATCGGCTAGTGACGCGCCTCGGTTCTTCGCACCATTCAGCGTGAGAGATCCGGGCTGTGATGTCCGTTGATGTCTATCCTGCCTCCAGGACTTCCCCCGCTACGCGCTGACCGGACTCCACAGCGCCTTCGATGAATCCCATACATTGGCGGGCGGTCTCTGTCCCAGCCCAGTGGATGCGTCCGATCGGTTCGCGCAGCGCGGGACCGTGAACGCTGAGTGTACCCGTGGGAAACAACGCAATCGGCGCGCCGCCGCTCCATTCCTCCCCGCACCAATCCTGCTCGGCATACGAAAGAGGTTTGCGAGCCTCTTCGCCAAAGTATTTTACAAAGTGGCTGATGATGATCTGCTTGCGTTCGCTCTCGCCCATGCGATGCCATGTCCGCGCGAACTTACCGCCGACGAATGCCATCAGGCAGGCGTTCTTGCCGTCTTCGCTGCACTGGTCGAACGTGACCGAGATGGGCCCGTCGCCGCACGCGGCCTCACCGGAAAATCCGCGCTCGCGCCAGAAGGAAGTTTCGTAGCGCACGAAAATCTTCACCGCCGCGCCCATATGCGAACGCTCCATGAGTTGTTGCCTCAATGCGGGCAGCTGCGGAGTGAACTGGATTCGGCTCCCCAACGGGACAGGCACCGCCACGACAACTCTCTTCGCACGGTAGGATGCCCCGCTCGCAGCTGTGAGCGTCACACCGTCATCATCCTGCGCGATGGCAGCGACAGGTTGACTGAGAATCACGCGATCCTGGCCGATGGAGTGCGCCAGAGCGAGCGCAACCGACTGCGCGCCGCCCGCGATGCGGTCATGTTGAAACCCGCCTTCGGTGGCGATCAGGTTGTTCATGCTCCCCGCCGAGCGGACGTACGCCAACATGTGCAGCATGGAGAGTTCACCCGACTCCGCGCCGAAGATGGTGCGTATGGCAGCATCCATCGCCCCGCGCGCGTCCGCGCTCCACATGAAGGTGCGGCGCAGCGATTCCAATGTGATTGAGTCCCAGCGCGATGCCTTGGGATGATTCCACGCGTTGGCGATATCCACGCGGTTTGCGTATGCGTCGATGATCCAGATCGAAAGTTGAATCTGAATCAACTTCCACGGAGCCATCCACGGGATCGTGCCGCTGTAGGTGGAAGTGCGCCCGCCGACATCCAGGACCTTCTTTCCCGTATCATAAGTGGGAAACGTTCGCAGCCCGAGTTCTTGGATGAGTTGATAGATCCGCGGCTGGCCTTCGCCGATCCACTCGCCGCCCCAATCCACTTCCGCGCCGTCGAGGACTCCGCTCCACGTGCGTCCGCCGACGCGGTCACGCGCCTCCAGCACCAAGACAGATGCGCCGTTCTTCTTGAGTTCATACGCAGCCGTCGAACCCGCTACGCCAGCGCCAACGATCACATAATCTGCATCAACCATGGGGTAACTCCATTGGTAATCGGACGCAAATACGCTGCCAGCTGAGAACTTCCTACTGACAATACTGCAATCCGAACGGTTGACTGGAGTTGCCTGAGGGTCGTGGACTGAGGGTCCCCGCCCGACGTGGCCAAAACTCGCAACTCTCGCCGCAACCCTCTCCAGCGCTGAGTTGAAGCACGGGAGACGGAGTTCGACTCGAGGGACGATTCAGCGCCCGAAAGGGTGGGGTGCAACGCAGATTGAGGGACTACCGCGAGGTCTGGTTTGCGGGGGCTGCCGGCCCGATGTAAACAGGACTCTTACATCCGGAGGGCGGCACATGGCCGACTACTCTTACGAACGGATGACAGCGCAGGATCGGTCTTTCCTCGTGTTCGAAGGTCCGAACACCCACATGCATGTCGGGGGCGTGACGATTTTCGAACACGCTCCGCTGGCGACGCCTGACGGCGGCGTCGACATTGAACGCATTCGCACCTACATCGGCTCCCGGCTGCACTGGATCCCGCGCTATCGGCAGCGGCTGGCGACGATTCCGATCGAGGGCTACCCCGTCTGGGTCGACGATGACCAGTTGAATCTTCAATACCACGTGCGGCACACGAGCTTGCCGCGCCCCGGCGATGACCGCCAGCTAAAGCGGCTGACTGCTCGCATCATGTCGCAACAGCTCGACCGGCGCCGCCCGCTGTGGGAGGTGTGGCTGGTTGAAGGTCTTCAGGACGATCGCTTCGCGATGATCCTCAAGACCCATCATTGCGTCGTGGATGGAATCTCAGGGGTCGACCTCATGTCGGTGCTGCTGAGGCCGACGCCGGAGACGACCTTCGAGGAGCCGCCCCGGTGGACGCCGCGGCCCGCGCCTACGGCCGCCAAGCTGCTGCGTGACGAGCTTCTGCGTCGCGTGGCGGCGCCCATGGATGTGGTGCGATGGGCCCGTGGTGTGCTGCGAGATCCGCAGCGAACCGGCGCCGAGTTGCTGGAGAGCTCATGGGCGGCGCTGGACATGATCGGTATTGGATTGCGTCGTCCCGCCGACACGCCGGTCAATCAGCCGATCGGGCCGTATCGACGCTTCGATTGGCACCGGCTCGATCTCGCCGACGTGAAGGCAGTCAAGAATCATCTCGGCGGGACGGTCAACGACGTGATCCTGGCGACTGTGACCGGTGCGCTGCGTCGCTTCCTTATACGCCGGCGCAGCGATCCGAGCACGCTCGAGTACAAAGCGGTTGTACCGGTGAGCGTCCGCTCACCAGCCGAATTCGGCACGTCGGGCAATCACGTGTCGGGGTGGATGCTCACCTTGCCCATCCACGAGCCCGATCCGGTCAAAGGCCTCGTCGAGCTGAGTCGGATCACCCACCGGCTGAAACATTTGAAGCAGGGGCGCGGTATCGAAATCTTTACGCAGGTGGCGGAGCTCGCCAATCCGATCCTCACGCTTGGCGTGCGCCTGGCGGCGAGGATGCATCCGTACAATCTCATCATCACCAATATTCCCGGACCGCAGGCACCGTTTTATCTGCTCGGCGCGCCTATGCTCGGAGGCTATCCCACTGTGCCACTTTTCGAGTACCAGGGATTGGGGGTGGCGACATTCAGCTACGACGGCAATCTCTTCTGGGGAATTAACGCCGACTGGGATCTTGTGCACGACCTGCACGAGTTCGTTGCGGCCATCGCGGCCTCGTTCAAGGAACTGCACACTGCGGCGATGCGAGCGGGAAAGCTGGCGAAAGCCGTACGTCCGGAACCCCCGAAAGGAGCCACCAAGAGCGGTGTTGGTACCGCGTCGCGTCGTTTCGCTGATCAGCGCGGCATGGATTCCTGATCAAGCGGGGGCTTCTACACGTTCGAGATGCGGAAGTTCGTCTGGACGGAGAAGAAGCCGTAAAGAACGTCGCGCAGCTGGACGCGGACGCTCCACGATCATTCTAGGATATCGTCTCAGGGACGAGCCCGGCGTTCGGGTCGTCGGGAGGAAGCTTGCCATGAGCGATCCGCAGATCCAGCCCTTCCGGGTCCAGGTGGGCGACGAGGTTCTCGACGACCTTCGCCGTCGGCTTCGGGCGACTCGCTGGCCCGATGCCGAGACGGTGGACGATTGGTCGCAGGGCATCCCCCTCGGCTACGTGCAGGAGGTCTGCGCGTATTGGAGCGAGAAATACGATTGGCGGAGGGGGGAGGCGCGCATCAACGCGTTCCCGCAGTTCCGAACCGAAATCGACGGCGTGGGCATCCACTTCCTGCATCTGCGTTCGCCTCATGAGAATGCGCTTCCGCTCGTGATCACCCACGGCTGGCCTGGCTCCATAGTCGAGTTCCTGAACGTGATCGGGCCGCTCACGGATCCTGCCGCATACGGCGGGGATGCGCGGGACGCCTTCCACGTCGTCTGTCCCGCCATCCCGGGCTACGGCTTCTCGGACAAGCCCACGAGCAAGGGCTGGGGAGTGCGGCGCATCGCAAGCGCCTGGTCCGCTCTCATGGCTCGGCTCGGCTACGACCGATATGCGGCGCAAGGTGGAGACTGGGGTGCATTGATCACGACCTGCATCGGCATCCAGGATCCGGGGCACTGCGCTGGAATTCATCTCAACATGCCCATCGTGCCGCCGGACCCTGCGACGATGGGGAGCCTCACGCCCACGGAACAGTCTGCTCTCGCCGGGATGAAGCACTACCAGGACTGGGACTCCGGCTATTCGAAGCAACAGAGCACGCGACCGCAGACGCTAGGCTACGCGCTCGCGGATTCGCCCGCGGGTCAGGCGGCCTGGATCCTCGAGAAGTTCTGGGCGTGGACGGATTGCGATGGGCACCCCGAGAAGGTGCTCAGCCGAGACGAGCTTCTCGACAACGTGATGCTGTACTGGGTCCCCGGCGCGGCCGCGTCCTCCGCTCGCCTCTACTGGGAGAGCTTCAGCCAGCCCCCCATGGATCCGGTCAGCATCCCGGTCGGGTGTAGCATCTTCCCGAAGGAGATCTTCCGCAGCTCGCGACGCTGGGCCGAGAAGCGCTTCCAGAAGCTCGTCTACTGGAACGAGCTCGAGCGGGGCGGCCACTTCGCGGCCTTCGAACAGCCGCAAACCTTCGTGAAAGAAGTGCGAGCCTGCTTCCGGAAAGTCCGCACCTAGAGCCTATGCGCCGGCGGTGGTGGCTCGTCGCCGGCCTACGAGACCCGCGGGCTCCGGTGTTCTTCCTCCAGGTAGCCCAGCCGATCGACGTAGGGGATCTCGCCCTCGAAGCCACCCAGCCGCAGATTGCGCTCCCACTCGCTGCGGTAGTAGGCGAGCACGTGCGCGAGGCTCTCTCGGGAGCCCGCACTCTTGCCGAGCAAGTGCTTGAAACGCGCCTGGAGATTCATGAAGCTCGCCTCCGGATCTCGCCGCGTCGGGTAGATCTCCAGGAATGCGACGCCGTGCTCGATGGTCACCGGCGGGAACAGACCTCCGTCTTCGGCAAGATAGGAAAGATCGTAGGTCAGGCTGTCGGCCGTGAACTTCCAGCCGGTGGTGCAGGGCTGCAGAAAGTGGAGAAAGCTGCCGCGGTCTCCATCCTCGAGGGCGCGGGCGACGACACGGCTGATGTGCTCCTGCCGGTGGATGTTCATCCGGGCCGAGAGGGGCACCCCGTGCTCGGCCACGATCTCGACCATGGGCTTCTTGCGCAAGTCGTTTCCGAGGGCGCGCTCTAGTCCGCTCGGATTGGTGGTCGTATTGCCGCCGGGCGCGGTGGCCGCGGAGTACTGGTTGCCGGTGTTCTGGTAGCCCTCGTTGTCGTAGCAGACGTAGAGCGCGCGCTGCAGCGGGGTTGCCGCCGCGTCTTCCCCGGCGATCTTCTGGAGCCGCGAAAACAGCCCCGACAGGTTGCCGAATCCGATGTCGAACGTGGCGCCGTCCCCGCCCCAGCCAAGGTGAAGGATGCGGTCGGCGAGTTGGCTCGAGCCGTGGGTGCCCCCGTTGCCGTTGCGAGCCGCGTGGCGTGCGCGAGCGCGTTTGGCGGCCATGCCGCCGAGCATTTCGGAAGCCGCGCCGCCGAAAACGCCGTGCAGCGACGGCAGCTGCTTGCCGGTGTACGGCCATATGCCGGAGTAGACCTCGAAACAGCCCGTCGCCTCGTAGGTGATGATCTCGTCGAAGCCGAGGCCCCGCGCCGTCTTGGTCACGAGCCCGTAGAGGTTGTTCACCGGGCAGCCCAGACAGTTGCGGATTCCCGGCTCGAGCCCTGTGCCCAGATTCACGAGTTGGTCGAGATCGAGCTTCTTCCACGGGCGACGAAGTGCGTAGCGCGCGGGCACACCAGCGAACGCGAAATCGACGAGGTGGCTCAGGTCGTGCGGGCCCTGAGCGATCACTTGCACGGGCAGCCGGAGAATCTCGGGAACGATCTTGTCTGCGATGACCGCCAGGACGCCTTCGGGCGTGTGCAGCTCACGGAGCTGCCGGCCCATCAGGATCACCGCGCGCCGGAACTCGTCGACGCTGACCTTGTCGATAGGGAGCACGGCCTCGTTGACGCAGCGCACCGTGAGCTCGACCTTGCTCCCGAGTGCGCGCAGCCGCTCCAGGGCGTCGACGATCGGCACGTTCCGCAGCACAAGCCCCTGGGTGCCGAGCAAGGTTGCATAGGATTCGCCGGCAAGTCGCGAGCTCACGAGCGCGTCGAGGCTGACGATGGGGTCGTGGTTCTCGAGCTGGCGGATGAGCTCCAGGATGCCGCACGCCACCTCCAAGACGTCGAACAAGGGTCGCTTCTCCAGTACGGCCAGGCAGTAGAGGTCGAACAGGACCGCGTCGCGCTGGAGCGCATCCACCCGTGCCTCGACGGGGCGCCCCGCGCGCCCGGAACGCAGGGTGATGGCGTAGCCAGCGGCCAGCGAGCCGAGCCGATCGATCCGCGTGCCGATGCTCGGATCGGCCCGAAGCGTCTCGAGATCTCCTGCCGCCTTGATGCCTGTGGAGAACGCGAGCCAGTTGAGCGAGCCGTGCAGGCAGAGCAGCGCCTGCCCGAGATCGGTCTCGCGCCATCGGGAGGGATCGTCCCGGGAGATGACGCCGGGGCTCTCGACCGCCTCGCGCTCGGAGTCCGGGAACCGGAAGCAGGCGAGCAATTCGCGGATGTCGAGGCTCGGCGCCGCCGCGACGCGGACTTCTTCCGCCGCGAGGCTCGCGTCGATGAAGCCGCGGAACGTGCCCTCGGCGACGTGATACGACTCCTCCACATCGGCGACGATCTCGTCGAGCTCCTGCTCGGCGATCTGCGCGAGCCGAGCGCTGAAGTGTCCGTCTCGGAACAGAGTGAACGCGACTCCGTTCGCCTCCAGACCGACGGCTCTTTCGAGGAGCTTCTGCGACGGCGCGGCAGCGTTACCCAACTCGAGCTCAAGAGCGAAACCGCTGAGGGCATTGTGAAAGGCGTTCGACACGTTGATGCTGATCGCCCGTACGCCCAGGCGAGTGATGACTCGGATGGTCTTGTCGAGGTTTCCGAGCAGATACTCGAGCGAAATCCCGAATTCTTGCGAGATCTTCAGCAGCGCCTCGGCAGCCTCTGTTGCGATCGACGGCAGCGCCTCGAACCGGCAGCCTTTATCGAGCAGCAGCTGGTATGCGGCGAACTGATCGTCGCGTAGCGCCGTGAAGGCAGGAAGCTTCTCCGTCTCCGCGAGAAGTGCTTCGAGAAAGTAGTCTCCGCTCCGGGCCTCTGACCCCAGCAGGGCCACGAGATCGACGATCCCTCGGGCCGCGTGGATGCGGCCGAGAGGCACGAGCGCTAGCAGGCGCTCCGGGGTCAGCGTCCCGAGCTCGACCGCGAGCGGCGGCGCCGAGACGAGCAGTCGCACCCGCGGCGGAATTCGCCGGGCGCGTTCGAGGAGCTCCCGCGCGACGGCCTCGGCCTCCGCGGGCGACTTCGGCGGCGCGTAGAAGATGCTGGTCATCACAGGCTCACTCCCACGTATTCCTTGCCGAGCGCGAGGTGAAGATCGCCCGCTTCCTCGCGCAGCGCCTTGATGATCTCGTCGCGCACCAGCGAGATCGTCGGTGTCCGGCCGCCGAGCCCATAGATACGGGAGTAGAGGCGGGTGCCGGTCGCCGCGAGGCCGTGCTCGTTCACCACCCCCGCGAGCTCGGTATACAGACGCCCTCCGACGGCTCCGAAGGGGTCGTCGCGGTCGTAGACGAACACGCGCCGGCCTTTCAGCACCTCGATCCACGCCTGCCCCGGAAATGGACGCAACACGTTTGGGTGTACCACGCCGACATCGACCCCCGCGCGGTGTAGCTCCCGGGCGACCTCCTCGAAGGTGCCGTTGGCGGCACCGGCCACCACGAAAACCACCTTGGAGCTGGGCACGTTGTACTCGTACAGGAAGGAATAGCGGCGTCCGAAGTACTCCTCGAACTTGGCGAAGACCTTCTCGATGATCTCGAGCGCGAGCTGCATGGCGAGGTGGCGTTGGTAGTCGGTATCGAGCCGCGCGTTGCTGAGCTGGAGCGTTCCGACGACGCTGCGGTTCGGAGTGTCGGTGAAGATCCGGACGTATTCGAAGAACGGATCCTGGTAGAAGCGCTGCGCGAGCTCGGGAATGACGGAGAAATACCGCTCGGAAGCGTGGCTGACCTCGAACCCCTCCGAGGCGACGATGCCGGG
>CAYGXT010000044.1:6545-12705 GCA_964353695.1 uncultured Myxococcaceae bacterium | reverse complement strand
CCACGCCTCGGGCACTATCATCATCATGGCATGGGGAATGGAGCGGCCCGCCAGCACCAGCAGCTCGAGCACGTTGTCGAACTGCGCCGTGTCGCTGCCGCCCGGGCGCACGATCGGAAACAGGCGCTGCAGGTCCGATCCGAGCAGGTCGGACGCCAGCGTTCCTTCCCGCGCATGCATCCAGTTCACGTTGCCCCGCAACGTGTTGATCTCACCGTTGTGCGCCACGTAGCGAAAGGGCTGCGCGAGGTCCCAGGTCGGGAAGGTGTTGGTGCTGTAGCGCTGGTGCACGAGGGAGATGGCGCTCTCGAGAAGCGGATCCGTCAGGTCCGGATAGAAGCCATCGATCTGGTGCGCCAGCAGCAGGCCCTTGTACACGAGGGTTCGCGTCGAGAGGCTCGGCACGTGGAAGGAGTGCACGGCGTCCCCACTCCGTGCACGCACGCCGTTCTCGGCCACGTTCCGGAGCACATAGAGCTTGCGCTCGAAGACGTCCTGCGGCGTGGACGCGTCCGCCGTGCCGACGAAGATCTGGCGGATCACGGGCATGGCCTCGCGCGCCAGCGGGCCGATCCTCATGGGATCTACCGGCACGTCGCGCCAGCCAAGCAGGCGCTGGCCGTGGGCCGCGACGGCCCGCTCGAGGTTCTCGACCTGCCAGTCACGCTCGGCCCCGTCCTGCGACAGGAAGACCAGGCCCGCGGCGTAGAGCCCGGGCGCAGGGAGATCGATGCCGAGCCTACCGGCCTCGCGGCGCAGGAAGGCGTCGGGCATCTGCATCAGCACGCCCGCGCCATCGCCGGTATCGGGGTCCGCACCGGTGGCGCCGCGATGCGTCAGGTTCTCGAGGATCTGGATACCCTGTCGCACGATGGCGTGCGACTTCTCCCCGCTGATGTTCGCGACGAATCCGATCCCGCACGCGTCGTGCTCGAAGGCCGGATCGTACAGGCCCTGGCGGGGCGGTAGTCCATGCGGTCGAGTCATGGGCCTCTCCTCATTCCGTCGCACCTTTGGTACGCCCGGCCCGCTCGCGCAGGATACGGCGGGGCCTCTGCCTCCCCTCGGGCTCGTCGAGATCGAGGGCGATCCGTGTACGCTCGGTTGGCGTCGAGAGCACGACGTTGGTCTCAGTGCGTGTCACGCCCTCGACCGAGCGGACACGGTCGATCAGATCCTCGAGGCTCTCCGTGTTCTCGGTACGCACCTTGAGCAGGAACGTGTGCGCTCCCGTCACGTGATGGCATTCGAGGACGGCCTCGATGAGGGCCACCTCGCGTTCGAAGCTGCCGATCATTTTGGGGTGGGCGACGCAGACGCCGATGAACGCGGTCACGTCCATCCCGAGCAGGCGCGCATCGAGCAGCGCGACGTAGCCACGGATCACGCCGGCCTCTTCCAGTTTGTGGACGCGCTCCATCACGGCGGGCGCGGAGAGGCCGACCTTTTCGCCGATGGCCGCCAGGGGGCGTTTGCAGCTCTCCTGCAGCAGATCGAGGATCTGCAGGTCCGTGGTATCGAGCTCGGGGTCCGGACGCTGCACCCTCATAAAAACCTCTGAAACGGACTGTGCAGAAAACAGCATTAGGACAACTGGCACTTCAACCATAATAAATACGGCACGAGCGGGTTGCGAGTCAAGCGGAACGTTCTTGTTCAGCGCCGACTTCGGGCTCCATCCCCCCGGGGGATAGCCTTCTTGGAGGCGGAGATCGGCCTACCGGAATCGCTGCCCAAGGACTGGCTGCCAAATTGGCGGCCTGCCCTTCTCATTGGTTGCGCGATTTGGCCTGAGGGGAAGTAATATGCCCACCCGTTTATCGGCCCTTCGCGCGTGGCCGGAGGGTCTTGCCCCTGCCGTCGTCCTCTGAGGCTCGGCTGGGGCGCTGTTTTTTTTCAAGGGAGACAACATGGCAGTGCAACTGGAAGCGGGAATTGAAGCCATCTATCAACAGGTCATGGCGAGAAATCCCGGAGAGATCGAGTTTCATCAGGCGGTCCGGGAGGTTCTCGAGTCGCTCGGACCCGTGCTCGCAAAATATCCGGAATTTGCCGAACACAAGATCATCGAGCGCATCTGCGAGCCGGAGCGGCAAATCATCTTCCGCGTGCCGTGGGAAGATGACGAGCACGTGGTCCAGATCAACCGCGGCTTCCGGGTAGAGTTCAACAGCGCCCTCGGGCCGTACAAGGGCGGCCTCCGCTTTCATCCGTCCGTCTACCTCGGCATCATCAAGTTCCTGGGTTTCGAACAGATCTTCAAGAACGCGCTGACCGGCTTGCCGATCGGCGGCGCCAAGGGTGGATCGGATTTCGACCCGAAGGGCAAGTCGGACAACGAAATCATGCGTTTCTGCCAGAGCTTCATGACGGAGCTATGCCGGCACCTCGGCGAGCATACCGATGTTCCGGCGGGAGATATCGGCGTCGGGGGCCGCGAGCTCGGCTTCCTCTTCGGCCAGTACAAGAGGATCACGAACAAGTACGAATCCGGCGTTCTCACCGGCAAGGGCATCGGCTGGGGCGGGTCTCTCGTCCGCACCGAAGCGACGGGGTACGGCACCGTCTTCTTCATCCGCGAGATGCTCAACGTCCGCAAGGATTCGGTCGAGGGCAAGACCTGCGTGGTCTCCGGTTCGGGCAACGTCGCGATCTATGCGATCGAGAAGCTCCACCAGCTCGGCGCCAAGGTCGTCGCCTGCTCCGATTCGAACGGGGTGATCTTCCACGAAAAGGGTATCGATCTCGAGCTCGTCAAGCGGCTGAAGGAAATCGAGCGGCGCAGAATTGCCGACTATGTGACCTATCACAAGGATTCGAAATACATCGCGGGCGGCAACATCTGGGAAATTCCCTGCCAAGTCGCGGTACCGTCGGCAACGCAGAACGAGATCAACGCCAAGGACGCCAAGACGCTGATCAAGAACGGCTGCATTGCAGTGGGCGAGGGCGCGAACATGCCCACGACCCCCGAAGGCATCAAGGTCTTTCTCGATGCGAAGATCGCCTACGGGCCGGGCAAGGCCGCGAACGCAGGCGGCGTGGCGACGTCAGCGCTCGAAATGCAGCAGAACGCCAGCCGCGACTCCTGGACCTTCGAATTCACGGAGAAGAGGCTCGACGAAATCATGACGCGCATCCATGCCACGACCTATGAGACGGCGGAAGAAGTGGGCGTGGCAGGCAACTATGTCGTCGGTGCGAATATCGCCGGCTTCGTCAGCGTAGCCAGGGCGATGGTGGCTCATGGTCTGATCTGATCGGCACCGGATGAACCAATAGGATGGTCGCTGAACAGCTCGTTGAACACGATCCCGAGCGTTTTGTCACCACGGGCCTTCCCGGCCTCGACGCCCTCCTCGGCGGGCTGCGGCTGGGTGACAACGTCGTCTGGCGCGTCGACAGCATCGACGACTATCGGGCTTTCGTCGCACCGTACGTGGCGGCTGCGGTAGCCGCCGGGCGTCGCGTCGTCTACATCCGCTTTGCATCCCATCCACCGGTCGTGGAGACTTCGGGCGTTGGTGCCGTCTACGACCTGGACGCCCTGCGCGGGTTCGAGTCCTTCACGGTCCGCCTGCATACCATCATCGCCGAGGAGGGCAGACAGGTCTTCTACGTGTTCGACTGCCTGTCGGACCTACTCGACGCCTGGGCAACCGACGGCATGATCGGCAACTTCTTCCGCGTCACCTGCCCGTATCTATTTGAGCTCGACACGCTGGCGTATTTTTCGCTTCGGCGTGGCGCCCACTCCATGGCGACCGTCGACGCCATCCGCAGCACCACCCAGCTTCTGATAGACCTCTACAATGAAAGTGGAGCCCTCTACCTCCACCCTCTCAAGGTCTGGAAACGCTACTCGCCGACGATGTTCCTGCCGCACCTCCATAGGGACGGCCAGTTCACTCCGATCACCGCAAGCTGCGAGGCGACGAGCCTGTTCAATCGGCTGGCCGGCAGCTCATCCGACGATCCCGAGCGCTATCTGGACTCCTGGGAGCGTCTTTTCATCCGTGCCGGGGATCTGGCCGCATCTGGACAGGACGATCCGGAGCGGCAGGCCATGGTGGAGCAGCTCTGCCGGCTCTTGATCGGTCGGGATGAACGAATCCTCGCGCTGGCGCGGCGTCACTTCACGTTGGCCGATCTGCTGGCGATCAAGGGGCGGCTGATCGGCACCGGCTTCATTGGTGGCAAATCCGTCGGCATGCTACTGGCGCGGGCGATCCTCCAAGCCGATCCGGAGTCTGGGTGGGGCGAGTTCCTGGAACCGCACGACTCGTTCTTCATCGGCTCCGACCTGTTCCACTCGCACATCGTCAACAACGGCTGCTGGCAGCTGTTCATGTCGCAGCGGAGCGAAGCCGGCTACTCGAGCGGCGCGGCGCAATTGCAGGAGTTGCTGCTGCAGGGAGCGTTTCCAATCGAAATCCTGCGCGAGTTCCAGAAGATGCTGGAATACTTCGGCCAGTACCCGATCATCGTCCGCTCCTCCAGCCTGCTGGAGGACGGATTCGGCAACGCGTTCGCCGGCAAGTACGACAGCTTCTTCTGCGTGAATCAGGGCTCGCCAGAGGAGCGGCTGGCGCAGTTCATCGAAGCCGTGAGAAAGGTTTACGCCAGCACCCTCAGCGAGGAAGCCCTCGCCTATCGCCAACAACGCGGACTGGCCCGCCAAGAGGAGCAGATGGCCCTCCTGGTCCAGCGCGTCTCCGGCGCCTATCACGGAAACTATTTCTTCCCGGCTTTTGCCGGCGTGGGAATCTCCTACAACACCTTCGTCTGGCGCCACGACATCGATCCGGGCGCCGGAATGCTGCGGCTGGTCGTTGGCCTGGGCACGCGCGCGGTAGACCGTGTCGATGGCGACTATCCCAGGATCGTTTCTCTCGACCAGCCTCTGCTGGTTCCCCATGCCGACCCAGAAAATCGGCGGCGCTTCACCCAACATGATGTCGATGTTCTTGATATCGAGCAGAACATCTGGCGGATCGTGCCTCTGGCGGAGTTGAAGGCTGAGGATTCGACTCTGCCGCTCGAGTTGTTTGCCGACCGGGACAGCGCGGGGTGGCTCGTCCACTTCGATCGGCTCCTGACCAAGACCGGCTTCGCTGCCACGATGCGCCGGCTGCTGCAGACCCTCGAGCGGACTTACGAATATCCGGTCGACGTGGAATTCACCGGCACGTATGCCAGCAATGGCAGGCTCTACGTGAACCTGATCCAATGCCGCCCGCTGCAAACGCGGGGAATCCAGGCCAAGCGCGTCGAGATCAGCGCGGCGGAAAAGGCGGATACGCTGTTTCGCAGCAAGGGAAATTTCATGGGCGGGAGCATCGTCCAGCCGGTCGGGCGGGTCATCGCAGTCGATCCCGAAGCGTTCATGGCTCTGACTCTCTCCGACAAATACGAGCTGGCGCGGCTGATCGGGCGACTCAACCGCGGGCTCGTGTCCCGCGACAAGACTCCGACCCTGCTGCTGGGGCCGGGCCGCTGGGGGACCTCCACGCCGCAGCTCGGCGTGCCGGTCCGGTTCGCGGAAATCAATGCCATGACCGCGATCGCTGAAGTGGCCTTCTCGGCAGGCGGACTGCAGCCGGAACTCTCGTTCGGTTCCCATTTCTTTCAGGACCTGGTCGAGACGGGAGTCTTCTATGTCGCCCTCTATCCCGAGCGACCCGGTTGCTTCCTGAATGCCACGCTGCTGCAGGAACGCCCCAATCGTCTGGCGGAGTCGCTGCCGGATGACGCGCGCTTTGCGGAAGTCGTTCGGGTCGTGGATCTGCCGCAGGGATATCAGCTGCTGGCGGACATCGTCAGTCAACAGGTGGTCTGCTGCCGCGAGAGGGACCCGGCCTCGTCTTCCTGATGCTGGGGAGATTCGAGGGGTCTCTTCCTTGGTGGCGTGGGCTCCCCGTGGGGAATTTATCAGGTTTCACTCATTTCATCGACACCTTTTCACCCCGCTTCGGCACTACTCAATGAATACTCAATATGATTTCCAAGAGAAATCACTGATATGGCCGTAGGCAGTCTGGAATGATTCGCCATATAACTTCTGTTTCAGTTTCAAATAGGTAAAGAATTCGATCTGAAAAACGGAAACCGCAGTGGCCTGAGGGACAGCGCCGCTCCGGCCTAAACGAACGGAGATTGT
>CAYGXT010000044.1:3405-6445 GCA_964353695.1 uncultured Myxococcaceae bacterium | reverse complement strand
AAACCGCAGTGGCCTGAGGGACAGCGCCGCTCCGGCCTAAACGAACGGAGATTGTCATGACTCGCAAGCTATTTCTGCTCTTGGTTCTTGCCATCGTGATCCCGGCCCAGGCCCATGCGCTCAGCAAGGGGTATGCGAGAGGTGCCGCGGCTACCGGCATTACGACCGCCGGCACGACGTGTAGCTGTCACGGCGCGCTCAGCCCGGACGTCACGGTGACGATCAGTGGGCTCTCGACGATCATGGCCGGGGCGACCCAGACGTACACGGCATCGATGACCCAGGTCCTCGAAGGCGCGGGCATCGGCGTGGCGCTCGGCTCCAACCCCCTCGCCGGCGCGGCGCTCGGGGACCTCGAGGCCAACACCCGTATCCAAAACAGCACGACGAGCTCTTCGCGCCCGATTTCTCTGCCGAACCTCGTCCACAACGACTCGGCGTTGGCCCAGCCGGACGGCAACCTCGCGGACTGGTCGTACGACTTCACGCTGACCGCGCCGATGACGCTCGGAACCATCGTGATCAACGCCGCGATGCTCGCCTTCGACGCCAGCCCCGACGACACGGGCGACCTCTGGAACTTCGCTTCGCGCAGCGTTCAGGTCGTGCCCGAGCCCTCGACGATCCTTCTGCTCGGGACCGGGATGGCCGGCCTCGCAGCAATCGGACGGCGACGGCGGCCCTAGCTCGAAGAGCTGACCCGAAGCAATCGGGTCGATAAGCCAGGACGGGGGAGCCCGGCGCTAGCCGGACTCCCCTTTTTCTGTTCCAGACCCCTCCGAGCGCCCGCCCGGTTGGAGTCGCTGCCGGGGGCAGGCTCTCCCCCGGGGAATTCTTCAGATTGCACGCATTTTCTTGACACCATTGGGCTCCGTGAGCCACTACTCTATGGATACACGGCGCGATCTATAAGAGAGATCACTTACATTGGTGTATGCAGCCTAGGAGGATTTACTAGATTGAATAGATCTCGGTTTCCAATAGATAGCCAATGTGCTCCACAAAACGGGAACCGTAGCGGCTTGGAATACAGTGCCGCGACGGCTTTTAACGAATGGAGATTGTTATGACTCGCAAGTTGTTCCTGGTTTTCGCTCTGGCAATCGTACTCCCGGTCCAGGCCCATGCCTCCGACGCCGGGAGGAACACAGGTGCTACCAGCACGTGTGGCTGTCACGGCGACCTCAGCGCGGAGGTCACGGCGACGATTACCGGGCTCTCGACGATTCTCGCCGGGACGACCCAGACCTACACGACGACGCTGACGGGGGCCCTTCTAGCCGGCGCAGGCCTCAACGTTGCACTCGGCGGACTCGCCGGCGCGTCGCTCGGGGACATCGAGGCCAACACCAGAATCATCGTCGGCAGCAGCAAGGCTCCCGCTCCCTACGCCAGCGCCAACCAGATCACACACACCGGCATTGCAGACAACACCGGGGACTGGTCGTACAACTTCACGCTGACCGCGCCGTTGACCCTCGGAACCATCGTTCTCAACTCCGTCATGCTCGCATTCGATGGCACCGGCGACGACACGGGCGACCTCGTCAACAACACTACCTTCAGCGTTCAGGTCATTCCCGAGCCCTCGACCATCCTTCTGCTCGGAACCGGGATGGCGGGCCTCGCAGCCCTCGGACGGCGGCGGCGCTAGCGAGAGAATCCTTTCGACAGATCTAGACGACGGAGCCCGGTCCTAGCCCACTCCGGGCTCCTCTTTCGCCCTTCCGAACCTCTTCGAGCACGCGGCGGCCGTCGGGCTCGAAATCGCAGGCCGAGAGCGGCCTCTCCTCTAGCCCGCAGCCCACGCCCAGCGCCCCGGATCGCTCGCGAGCTGCCCCCCCGCTTGGACTCCTAGCAATCGGAGGGCGAAATTCCCCACGGGGACATCTTCCAGATTTCGCGCGATTTCGGTGACACTTTCTGGCTCCAAGTCCCACTTACGATTGTTATCCACCATGCGGAAACCTCAGCGGGCTGAAGCGCAGCGCCGTGACGGGACCTCACGAACGGAGATAGTCATGAATCATAAGCTATTGTTCATACCCGTTGCTCTTGCAATCATGCTCCCGGTCCAGGCCCATGCCTCCGACGCCGGGAGGAACACAGGTGCTACCAGCACGTGTGGCTGTCACGGCGACCTCAGCGCGGAGGTCACGGCGACGATTACCGGGCTCTCGACGATTCTCGCCGGGACGACCCAGACCTACACGACGACGCTGACGGGGGCCCTTCTAGCCGGCGCAGGCCTCAACGTTGCACTCGGCGGACTCGCCGGCGCGTCGCTCGGGGACATCGAGGCCAACACCAGAATCATCGTCGGCAGCAGCAAGGCTCCCGCTCCCTACGCCAGCGCCAACCAGATCACACACACCGGCATTGCAGACAACACCGGGGACTGGTCGTACAACTTCACGCTGACCGCGCCGTTGACCCTCGGAACCATCGTTCTCAACTCCGTCATGCTCGCATTCGATGGCACCGGCGACGACACGGGCGACCTCGTCAACAACACTACCTTCAGCGTTCAGGTCATTCCCGAGCCCTCGACCATCCTTCTGCTCGGAACCGGGATGGCGGGCCTCGCAGCCCTCGGACGGCGGCGGCGCTAGCTCGAAGAGCTGACCCGAGGGAATCGGGTTTACAGATCAAGACGGGGGAGTCCGGCGCTAGCCGGGCTCCCCTTTCGTCTTCTGGGCCTCTTCGAGCGCGCGGCGGGCATCGCTCGAGCCCTCGAAAGCGGGATCGATCGTGAGCGCCTGCTTGAGCTCGCGAGCGGCGCCCGTGCGGTCGCCGCTCGCGAGCAGCGCGAGACCGAGGCGGTAGCGGTACGCCGCGACGGGGTGGGCTAGCAGGTCGACGGCGTTCCGGAACTGGTCGACGGCCGCCGAGTAAATCCCTTTTCGATAGTACACGCGGCCGAGAGCCTCCGCGAAATGGGGGCTCGAGGGATCGGTCTCGCGCGCCGCACGCGCAAGGTCGAGCGCTCGATCGAGATCGCGACCCGCCTCGGCAAGGGCGCTCGCGAGCGCGCTCTTCG
>CAYGXT010000044.1:0-3395 GCA_964353695.1 uncultured Myxococcaceae bacterium | reverse complement strand
GAGCCCGGATCCACCTGCAGCGCCTTCTCGTAGACCGCGATCGCCTCATCGACGCGCCCACTGCGCACCTCGACGTCGCCGAGCGCGCGCAGGGCGTCCGCATCGTCGGGCTTCCGCGCGAGCGCGCGCCGGAGGAATTCCCGAGCGCTGTCGAGACGTCTCGCCCTCGCTTCGATCTCCGCGAGGTTGACGTACGCGGGGACGTAATCGGGATCGATCTCGATCGTCCTTTCGAACGCTCCCGCGGCCGTGGCTTCGTCTCCGAATCGCCACAGCATCTGACCCTTGAGGTACGGGTAGTCCCGCAGCTCCGGATGCTCGAGCATGCCCGCCTCCACCCGCTCGAGGGCCGCTTTCTTCTCTCCACGCTCCACGAGGATCCAGACGAGGTCGACGGTCCACTGCAAAGAGCCCGGCTCGAGAGCCAGGGCGCGTTCGATCTCCACCTGCGCGTCGGCGAGACGTCCGCGACGAACGAGCACCCTCGCGAGCATCGCATGGAGCGCCGCCGAATCTTCTTTCACCGCCCGAAGGACCGACTCCGCCTCGGTAGCGGCGTCGGAGCCGAGGAGCGCCTCGGCGAGGATCAACCGTGTGCGAAGGTTCTGCGGATCGGCCTCGAGAGCGCGGCGCGCCTCCGGTACGGATCGGCCGAAATCACCGAGTCGGAGCAGCGCCTCGGCGAGGAGCTGTGGCGCCCCACTCTTCGGGGAGAGCCTGGCAGCGGCCAGCTGAAGCGATCCCACCGCATCGGCCGGGCTCTCCTTCGCGAGGAGCAGAGCACCGAGCATGAGATGCGCTTGAGCGGCTTTCGGATCGCCCGCGACGATCCCGCGGAGCACTTCGATCGCCTCGTCGGGCCGTGCGGACAGGCTGAGAGCGTGCGCGTTTGCCAGCGCCACGTTCGCATCCGTCGGATGCTCCACGAGCATCGAGCGGATCCGCTCGTTCGCAGCCTCGAGATCTCCCCGACGCAAAAGTACGTCGACCTCCTGCAGGCGCAGCGCCAGAGAGGAGGGGTCGAGGGCGAGGCCAGCGCGGGTCTCGGCGAGCGCCTCGTCGAGCCGGCCTGTGAGAGCGAGTACGCCGGCGAGTCGCGCGCGAAGGTCGAGACGCTCGGGTGCGGGTGTGAGGGCGGACCGGAGCACCTGCTCCGCTTCCGCGTCTCGACCTCGAAGATTGAGGAGCCCGGCGAGGTCGAAGGCGAGATCGGGTCGCTCCGCCGGAGTGACCGACGGGATCGACTCTCGTAGCAGGGACTCGGCTTCGTCCGACTGTTCGGTCGCGAGGTAGAAGCGAGCGACCTCGCGGGTCGCCGCGACGGACTTGCCATCGAGCTCGCGGTAGCGAAGCAGGCTCGCCCGCGCGTCGTTGATCCGTCCCTGCCGGCTTCGAACCTGGGCCAGGTTGTAGTGGACGCGCTTCTCCTCCGGCCAGCGCTCGACGGCAGCCTCGCTCTCCACTGAGGCGGCCTCGAGGTTTCCCTTCAAGAGATGCGCGGCGACCTGGGCCAGGGCCCCCTCGAGGTTCGAGGGGTCGGCTTCCAGGATCGCCGTCGTCTGCGTGAGGGCATCGTCCGGGTGCTGCGTCGCGACCGCAATCCACGCGCGGCGGAGCCGGGCGTCGAGGTTATTCGGCTCGAGCCGGATCGCCTCATCGAGCTCCCAGACCCCGGGTCCGATCCGTTTCGTTTCGAGGAGCGAGATCGCGAGTCGGTAGTGGGTCTCCGCGCGGTTCGGATCGCCTTGGAGAGCGCCGCGAAGCTCGATCACGGCCTCGGCGTGCTCGCCGCGCGCCTGGGCAGCGAGCCCGCGCTCGAAATGGACCTGCGCCTTCTCCTCCGGGGAGGAGCAGGCGGCGAGCCCCACGCATACCGAGATCGCGGTAAGACTCTGCATCCACGATCGGAAGCGGCCGCGCGGTCGCTTCACTCTGCCATCATTCTCGTGCACGGGCCCCCTTCGCCTGCTCGCGGAGCAAATAGTCTAATCGAGCAGGAAGCTTACGGCCGGGGCGGGCGTTACGTCAACATGTTGGGCGACTTCGCAAGGACTCGAACCTATGACAAGCTTCGACATGGGACTCGAGCAGAAATGACGAATTGCAATTCAAGAAATTCCATCCCCGAGCTTGACCGAGCGGTCTCGACGAAATCCAGACCTGCCCCGCCGCTGGCCTTCCCCCCTGTCATGGCCCAGTCGCGTTTTTCGCTGTGGCTGATGGCGGTATTGCTGCTGCTGCTGACGATGGCCCTTTACTGGCCGGCGACGCGAAATGACTTCATCAATCTCGATGATCCGGACTCTGTCACGGCAAATGTTCACGTTCAGGACGGACTGAGCTGGGAAAGCATGCCATGGGCATTCTTCAACCCCGTGAACAGCAATTGGAATCCCTTGACGGTCTTGTCCCACATGGCGGACTGCCAACTCTTCGATTTGAAGCCATGGGGCCATCATTTGATCAACGTGCTGTTTCACGCGCTCAACGCGGTGCTGGTCTTCGCGTTGCTGCAACAGATGACCGGCGCGACGTTGCGGAGCCTGATTGTGGCTGCGTTGTTCGCCGTTCACCCGCTGCGCGTCGAATCGGTTGCCTGGGTCGCTGAACGCAAGGATGTGCTCAGCGGCTTCTTCGGTCTTCTCTCGCTTGTTTTTTACGCCCGCTACGCGCAGGGACAGCTTGAAAAAGATCGGGAGTCGAAAAGAGGAGCTTCTTACTGGCTCGTACTTCTTTTCTATCTTCTGGGCCTGCTGAGCAAGCCGATGTTGGTGACGTGGCCGTTCGTCATGTTGCTACTGGACTACTGGCCGTTGCGTCGCTTTGAACTCTCAACTACCTGGCGTTTGGTGAGGGAGAAAGTCCCGTTCTTTGCCCTCGCGGCGCTGACGAGCATCGTGACCTTCGTGGTGCAGAAGGGTGGAGGCGCTTTGGCGGCGGGTGAAAACCTGCCACTCGGTGCGCGCAGCGGAAACGCCCTGATTTCGTACTGCCGCTATCTGGGAAAGATGTTCTGGCCAACGGATCTGGCGGTTTTCTATCCGCACCCTGGATATTGGCCGCTGGCGACGGGGCTTCTGGCGGGTGTCTCGATACTGGGCATTTCGCTGCTTCTTCTCGTGGAGCGGCGGCGGTATCCCTTCTTGCTGATCGGGTGGTTGTGGTTCTTGGGGATGCTGGTGCCAGTCATCGGGTTGGTGCAAATGGGCGAACAGGCGATGGGGGATCGGTATACCTATATTCCGTCGCTTGGGGTGCTGATCCTCGCAGTCTGGGGTGCGTACGAACTGACCCGGCGCTGGCGTTACCACGGGGTGGTGTTGTCGATAGCGGGTTCGGTAGCGATCGTCCTGTGCATGGCGTTGACGCGGCAACAGCTCAGGCATTGGCAGGAC
>CAYGXT010000043.1:0-12841 GCA_964353695.1 uncultured Myxococcaceae bacterium | reverse complement strand
GCCCGCTTGATCATGCCGCCCGAGAGCTGGCCCGGGAGCAGCTTCTCCGTGTCCTCGAGGCCTACGGCAGCAAGCTGCCGGCTCACCTGCTCCGCCACCTCGGGCTCGCGCAAGTGAGCGCGTTCGCGCAGGGGCAGCGCGAGGTTGTCGTAGATGGAGAGCGAGTCGAGCAGGGCGCCGCCCTGGAACATCATGCCCAGCTTCTGCCGGACGCCCTGCAGGGTTCGCGAGGAACAGCGAGCGACCTCCTGGCCGGCCACGAGGATGCTTCCCGAGTCCGGCCGGATCAGACCACCGATCAGGCGCAGCAAGGTGCTCTTCCCGGAGCCGCTGCCGCCGAGGACCATGGAGATCGTGCCCCGCTCGAAGCTTGCGTCGAGGCCCCGGAATACCTCGCGCCGCCCGAAGCGCAGGCAGACGTCGCGGAGCGCGACATGAGGGTCCGGGGGGGGGGGCGGGCTCACGGGCGCGAATCTTACGCAGGGACACCGGTATGGTCGACCCTGCTGCGTCCGCCCGAAGCTATTCTTCCCGACGACAGTGCGCCCCAGGTGCGCTCAGGTTGCGGTAGACTCGCGTCGATAGACGCTGGGACAGCGAGGAGGGATCACGATGACCCTTGCGAGCGTGGTGGGCCCGACGGGACGACGCTTCGTGTTGCGCGCTGCGGCGGCCTTACTGGCTCTGGTCTGGCTCTCGATCGCGACCCTGCCGGCGCGTGCGGACGCTGACTACGATCCGAAGCGCGCGGGCAACCCCGTGCGGATCGCCGCTTATATCGCGCATCCGTTCGGCGTACTCCTCGACTACCTGATCTTCAGGCCGGCCTGGTGGATCGGGCAGCACGAGCCCTTCAAGACGATCTTCGGCGTCACCGACTGACGCCGCACCTCGATCGGGCTCGCTCCGGCCAAGACCCCATTGTTAGAGGGGAAAGCCGGTGGTATATTTATTGCATATGAAGCTGAATCGCTTCGCGCTCGCGGGGCTGGTGCTGCTGCTTGTGGGGGCTGTGCAGGCAGTTGCCGTGGAACGGTCCGCCGTGGCAGGCCTTGCCATCACCGGCATGACCTTCGTGCAGAGCGATGGCGAGACGGCCGCGATGGTGGTCGAGGCGGAGCGCGGAAGGCTCGATCCCGAGAAGAACGTCGTATATCTCGACGTCGTGAAGACCCGCGTCGAGGGCAACGCGGAGCGCAGCGGCTTCGGGCTCACCTGCGACGAGGGGGAGCTCGAGCTCGAGGGTCACGCGCTGCTGGCGAGCGGGAATGTTCGAGGCCGCACGGCCGACGGACGCGCCTTCGCCACGAGCTGGGTTCGCTATGACCCGAAAAAAGAGTTGGCCTTCACGGATGCGCCCGTCGAGATCGAGGACGCCAGCGGGAGCCTCCACGGCGGAGGCTTTCGCTACCACGTCCGGGAGGGGCGCTTGCGGCTCCTCGGCGGCGCCACCGTGCGGCGGGAGAACTGAGCGTGATGCGGATCGCCGAACCTCGGATCCTGGGACTGCTCCTCGCCCTTCTGCTCGCTGCACCGGTGCGCGCGGCCGAGCCCGCGGCTGCCGCGCAGACCCCGGCGAAGGCGCCGCTCGCCCTCGGCGTGGCCGAGTTCGAGCGCGTACCGCCCGCCAGCCCCGAAATTCCAGACGTGGGAGCCCTGCTCGCCGATCGTCTCGCAGCGCTGGGCGTCGAGCGCGTCGTGGGGCCCACACGCCTGCAGGCTCCGGCGAGCGCGGAGCCGACCGACGACGAGGTGAAAGCGCTGGCGGGCCGGGCCCGCGTCGCCGCGATCGTGGTCGGGCGTGCCACGCGCAGCGGGACCGCGCTCGCGATCGAGGCTCGGCTGCGGAGCGGGAGCCAGGGATCCACCGTCTCGACCTACCTCGCCGACGTGGCGCGGCCCGAGGATCTGGTGCCGGCCATCGAGCGGCTCGCGCTTCAGATCCTCGAGCAGGGGATGCCTGCGCTTGCGCTGGCGAGCGCCAAGAGTGTTGCCGCGGCGCCGTCCGCGAGACCCAAGGGCGGTCTTGCGCCGGGCTCGATGCTGCCGATCAACGTCGGCAGCAGCCGCAAGGATGCGCCGCTCGACATCAAGTCCGACGAGCTCGAGGCGTTCCAGAACGACAAGACCAAGCGCTTCTTGTTCACGGGCAACGTGCGCGTGAGCCAGGACGTGATGAGCCTGAACTCCGATCGGCTCGAGGCCTTCTACCCGCCGGATTCGAACGAGCCCGACCGTCTCGTCGCGACCGGTCGGGTCGTCGTTCGTCAGCGCGACCAGGAGGCGCGCTGCGACGTCGCGACCTACATGAAGGCCGACCAGCGCATCTTCTGTCGCGGCAATGCCGAGATGCGACAAGGGGACGACCGCGTGCGCGGCAAGGAGATCGAGATCCGCCTCGACACGGACCAGCTGATCGTACGCGGCGGTGCCGAGGTCCACATCCAGCCGAAACCGAAACCGCCCGCCGCCGTAGGCACGCAGGGCTGATGCGGGTCTCGCTTCGCGCGGAGCATCTGTGCAAGCGCTACGGCGAGCGCGAGGTCGTGCGCCGTCTCGACCTGCAGGTGACGTCGGGTGAGGTGATCGGGTTGCTCGGTCCGAACGGCGCGGGAAAGACCACGACCTTCAACATGATGGTCGGGCGCATCCGACCGACCTCTGGAAAAGTGTTTCTCGGCGATCAGGACATCACGTCGCTACCGATGTACCGCCGCGCCCGACTCGGCATTACGTACCTGCCGCAGGAGCCCTCGATCTTCCGCAAGCTCACGGTGGCGCAGAACGTGCTGGCCATCCTCGAGACCGTGGAGCCGGACCCCGCGCTCCGGCGCGAGCGCCTGCACGAGCTGCTGTCCGAGCTTTCTCTGCTCGATCGCGCCGAGCAGCGGGGCGATTCTCTCTCGGGCGGAGAGCGGCGGCGCGTCGAGATCACACGCGCGCTGGTGCTGGATCCGAAGTTCATCCTGCTTGACGAGCCCTTCTCCGGCATCGACCCGATTGCCGTGATCGACATCCAGAAGATCGTGGAGCAGCTCCGCGAGCGCGGTATTGGGATCATCGTGACGGACCACAACGTGCGAGAGACGCTCTCGATCTGCGACCGCGCCTACATCATCAAGGACGGGCTGATCCTGCGCGCGGGATCACCCGAGGACGTGGCCGCCGATCCGCGCGTACGCGAGATCTACCTCGGGGAAAACTTCCGTCTGGGTTGAGTCCGGGCGGGGAGGTCGGTTCGAGAGCATGGCGATCGAGATCAAGCAACAGCTTCGCCTGACGCAGCAGCTGGTGATGACGCCGCAGCTGCAGCAGGCGATCAAGCTGCTGCAGCTCTCGCGTCTCGAGCTCGTGAACCTCGTGCAGCAAGAGCTGGAGGAGAACCCCGTTCTCTAGGAGGGTCTCGAGAGCGAAGAGGTCTCGAATGCCGAGGTCGAGCGCGAGGTCGAGGGACCGGACGCGCCGCAGCCGGAAGCTCCCGAAGGGCCGGCCGAGCGCGAGGCCACCGACGCCGAGAAGATCGCCGACGTGGATTGGCAGAGCTACATGGAGTCGAATCCCCAGACCTCGTTCTCCGAGGCTCGCGACGACGACGATCGGCCCTCGCTCGAGAGCACGCTCAGCCGGCGGCCCTCGCTGGCGGACCATCTCGAGTGGCAGCTTCAGCTCTCGGCCTTCACTCCTGAAGAGCGCGAGGCCGCGCAGTGGATCATCGGAAACCTCGACGAGGACGGCTATCTGCGGGAGAGCCTCGAGGACTTAGGTTGCCAGTCGGGCTTGCCCGCCTCGAGCCTCGAGGCCTCGCTGGCGAAGATCCAGGCCTTCGATCCGGCCGGGGTAGCGGCGCGCGACCTGCGCGAATGTCTACGGTTGCAGCTGGACGTGCTCGGGATCGACGATCCGCTGGTGCGCCGCATCGTCGAGGAATGCCTGGACCAGCTCCAGAAGCGCGACCTGCGCGGCATTGCCCGCATCCTCGGCGTTCCGGTCGAGGCCGTGGCGACCGCATGCCGGGTGATCGGTCATTTGGAGCCGTGGCCGGGTCGTGCCTTCGGCGGCGAAGACCCTGTCTACATCACGCCCGACATCCACGTGGTCAAGATCGGCGACGAATACCACATCCTGCTGAACGAGGATGGACTGCCGAAACTCCGGATCAACAACCTCTACCGCGACGTGCTCCAGCGAGGCAACGGCGTTGCCAAGGACACCAAGGAATATGTCCAGGGCAAGGTCCGCTCGGCGCTTTGGCTGATCAAGTCCATCCATCAGCGGCAGCGTACGATCTACAAGGTGATGCAGAGCATCCTCAAGCATCAGCGCGAGTTCTTCGATCGCGGCATCAATTACCTGAAGCCGCTGAACCTCCGCGACGTTGCCGACGACATCGAGATGCACGAGTCGACCGTGAGCCGGGTCACGAGCAACAAGTACGTGCACGCACCGCAGGGCATCTTCGAGCTCAAGTACTTCTTCAACTCGAGCATCAGCCGTATCGAGGGCGACGCCATGGCGAGCGAGAGCGTGAAGGAGCGCATCCGCAAGATCATCTCGGCCGAGGATTCGCGGCGCCCGCTCTCGGACCAGCGCATTGCGGAGATGCTCAAGGCCGCCAACATCGACATCGCGCGACGAACGGTGACCAAGTACCGGGAGGCGCTCAACATTCTCTCCTCGACGCGGCGGCGCGAGGTCGGGTAGCCTCCGGAACGCGGGCGGGAGACGGGCATGAAGATCATGGACATCCTGGTTCGAGACGCGGTCGTGCTCGACCTGTCCTCCCAGACCAAGGGCGACGTGCTGAAGGAGATGGCGCATGCGCTGGCCCGTGCGGAGCCCCGGCTGGAGGCGGGTCGCCTGCTGGAGGTGCTGCTCGAACGCGAGTCGCTCCAGAGCACCGGCATTGGCGAGGGAGTGGCGATTCCCCACGGCAAGCTCCCCGGCCTGGACCGCCTGATCGCCTCCTTTGCGCGTAGCCGGGCGGGCGTGGACTTCGAGTCCATCGACGGGCAGCCTACGCACCTCTTCTTCCTGCTCGTGGTGCCGGAGCACTCCGGAGGGCAGCATCTCAAGGCGCTGGCGCGGATCTCGCGCTTCTTTCGGGATGCGGCCTTCCGCAAGCGCCTGCTCGAGGCGGAGCAGCTCGATGACGTCTTCCGCGCCATCGAGGAAGAGGACGCCAAGTTCTGACGGGCCTGCGGGTCCTGGAGAGAGGCGCACGCTGGAGATCCAGGCTCACGGCGCGCTGGTCGAGGTACTCGAGATCGGGGTGCTGCTGCTCGGACCGAGCGGCATCGGCAAGAGCGAGTGCGCTCTCGAGCTCGTGACGCGGGGCCATCGTCTGGTGGCGGACGACATCGTTCGCATCCGTCGCCGCCAGGACGGGCACCTGGTGGGAAGCGCGCCGGAGCTGATTCGACACTACGTCGAGATCCGGGGCCTCGGCCTGCTCTCGATTCTCGAGCTCTTCGGGCCGGATGCCGTGCGCGACGAGGCCGAGATCTCTTTGGTCTGCCGCCTCGAGCGCTGGCGAGAAGACGCCGAGTACGAGCGTGTGGGCCTGGACCGGCCCACGCAGGAGATCCTCGAGGTCGCGGTGCCGGCCCTGCTGCTCCCGCTGCGACCGGCCGGGAGCATGGCGACGCTGGTCGAGGTCGGCGTGCGCGATCTGCTGCGGCGTAGAGCCGGCTCCAATGCGGCTCGGACCCTCGACGAGCGTGTACGCGGAGCGGGGAACTCGGCGTGAGCGTCGCCACCCCCCGCGCAGTCTTCCTCTCCGGGCTCTCTGGCAGCGGCAAGAGCACGGCCATGGCCGCGCTCGAGGACATCGGCTTCTACTGCGTCGACAACCTGCCGCCCCAGCTCGTCGTGCAATTCGTCGACCTCTGCTCCAAGGCCAATCCGCCGATTCAGAAGATTGCGCTGGCGGTCGACGCCCGGGAGGCAGACTTCCTCTCAGCGTTCCCATCGGTCGTCGAGCAGCTCCGGAACACGGGCCTCGAGGTGGACGTGATCTTTCTCGAGTGCGCCGACGCTGCGATCGTGAGCCGCTACCGCGAGACCCGGCGAGTGCACCCCCTCTCCCCCGGCGGCTCGGTCCAGGAGGGCATCGTCCTCGAGCGGCGGCTGCTCAGCGACGTAGCGCAGCTCGCCGATCTTCGGCTCGACACCACACGGCTCAACGTCCACCAGCTGAAGGACGCCGTCGTGCATCACGTCTCGGGCCTGCTGCGGGCCACGGTCGTCAGCCTGATCTCCTTCGGCTTCCGCTTCGGGACGCCGCCCTCGGCAGAGCTGCTCTTCGACGTGCGATTCCTGCCGAACCCGCACTTCGAGCCGGCGCTGCGTGCGCGCACGGGAGAAGATCCGGACGTGGCGAGGTACGTGCTGGAGAACCCCCGCTCCGTGGAGCTGATCGAGCGTCTGAGGGATCTTCTCGGATTCCTGCTGCCGCTCTACGATCGGGAAGGCAAGGCCTACCTCACGATCGGCATCGGATGTACTGGCGGCCAGCACCGCTCGGTGGCGACCGCGAACGCATTGGCGCAGGCGCTCCGCGCGGAGGGGCGCGAGACGAACGTTCTTCATCGGGATGTGGGGAATACGGCATGAAGGTCGGGGTGGTGATCGTCACGCACTATCGGTTGGGGGAGGAGTTTCTCCAGGCGCTCCGGCTGATCGTGCCGGACGGGCCGCGGTTCTTCGCGGTCTCGATCGATCCGAAGCAATCCGTGGACGAGATGCGGACCGCGATCGCCGAGGCCCTGCAGGCTGCGAACCGCGGCGACGGCGTGCTGGTGTTGACGGACATGTTCGGCGGCACTCCTTCGAACATCAGCCTCTCGTTCCTGAAGGAGCATCGCGTCGAGGTGGTGACGGGCGTCAACCTTCCGATGCTGATCAAGCTTGCGACGCTGCCCGAGGAGAAGTCGCTCGAGGAGCTGGCGCCCTTCATCAAGAACTACGGCCAGCGCAACATCTCGGTGGCGAGCGAGATCCTGCCCGGGCCGGCCCGGTGAGCGCAGCCCTGTCGATCGAGCGCGAGTTCGTGGTGCGCAACGAGCTCGGCCTGCACGCGCGGCCGGCCGGGCGCTTCGTATCGCTCGCCGGCCGCTACCACGCGGAGGTGTCGGTAGCGCGAGGCGAGGAATGGGTGAGCGGGCGTAGCGTGCTTTCGCTGCTCTCGCTGGCCGCCGGTCCCGGCACGAGGCTTCGTATCCGCGCGGTCGGCGAGGACGCGGAGGCGGCGGTCCTCGCACTCGGCCGGCTGATCGAGAGCACCCACGACGGGACGGATGCCACGGGCGGCTGAGCCTCCGCCCGCCCCCCCCGGCTGGGCCGCGATTGATCCACTCCTACGGCTCCCCTAGACTGCGACCCCGTTCTCCAGGAGTGACCGATGGCTGCCCGTTCTCTCTTCACATCCGAGTCCGTCTCGATGGGACATCCGGACAAGATGTGCGACCAGATCTCCGATGCGATCCTCGACGCGATGCTCGCGCAGGACTCGCACTCGCGGGTCGCATGCGAGACGCTGACGACGACGGGCCTGATCGTCGTGGCGGGCGAGGTCACGACCAACGCGAAGGTCGAGATTCCGAGCCTCGTGCGCGAGGTGGTGCGCGACATCGGCTACGTCGATTCGTCCATGGGCTTCGACGCCGAAACCTGCGCCGTGATGGTGGCCCTCGGAAAGCAGTCGGCGGATATCTCGCAGGGAGTGAGCGAGGGCGAGGGGCTCCATAAGGAGCAGGGCGCCGGCGACCAGGGAATGATGTTCGGCTTCGCCTGCGACGAGACGCCAGAGCTGATGCCCGCGCCGATTCGCCTCGCGCACCGCCTGATCGAGCGCCAGCGAGAGCTCTTCGAGAGCCGGGAGCTCTCCTATCTGCGGCCCGACGCCAAGTCACAGGTCACGATCGAGTACGAAGGAGAGAGCCCGAAGCGCATCCAGGCGGTCGTGCTCTCCACGCAGCACGCACCCGACGTATCCTACGACCAGATCCGGAAGGACGTGATCGCGAAGCTGATTCTGCCGGCTCTTCCGGCCGAGTTGCTCGATCCCCGCACCGTCTACCACGTGAACCCGACCGGACGCTTCGTCGTGGGTGGGCCGATGGGCGACGCCGGCCTGACGGGCCGCAAGATCATCGTGGATACCTATGGCGGCATGGGCCGCCACGGGGGGGGCGCTTTCTCTGGCAAGGATCCGTCCAAGGTCGACCGCAGCGCGGCCTACGCGGCCCGCTGGGTGGCGAAGAACCTCGTGGCCGCGGGTCTCGCCCGCCGCTGCGAGGTGCAGCTCGCCTATGCGATCGGCGTGGCCGAGCCGGTCTCGATCCGGGTCGATGCCTTTGGCACGGGGCGGCTCGACGAGGACGGGCTCGTGGGCCTGGTCCGTAAGCACTTCGACCTCACGCCGAAGGGCATCAACGACCATCTCCACCTTCGCCGGCCGATCTACCGGGCGACCTCGTACCACGGGCACTTCGGTCGTGAGGACCAGGGCTTCCCGTGGGAGCGAACCGACAAGGCCGAGGCGCTCCGCCGCGAGACGAGCCTACCGTGAACGAACACGTCGGCTTCCTCCTGCTTCAGGCTGCGCCGGGCGGTCCGGCTCAGAGCCCGCTCGGAATGCTCGTGCCGTTCGCAGCGATCTTCGTGATCTTCTACTTCCTGTTGATCCGCCCGCAGCAGAAGCGGCAGAAGCAGCAGGAGGCGATGTTGAAAGCGGTGGAGAAGGGTGACCGCGCCGTGACGGCCGGCGGAGCCCACGTGGTCGTGGTCGGCACCACCGACGACGTGCTGACGGTCGAGTTCACGGAGTCGACCTCGAAGGGAGACCGGATCCGCTTCAAGCTGGATCGCAGCCGCATCGAGCGTGTCCTGCCCAAAGGCAGCGCGGACAAGGGCGCGGACAAGAAGTCGAAGGGGGACGGAGAGTGAGCCTCCGCTTACGTGCCGGGCTGTTGATCGGGTTCATGCTGTTCTTCGCCTATCTCGCCGTCGCGAACCTATTCTCGCCGGAGACGCGCAAGGAGTACTGGTTCTTGCCGGCCAATGGCATCCGGCTCGGCCTCGATCTGCAGGGCGGCATCCACTGGGTGCTCGGCGCAGATATGAAGGTGGCCTACGAGCACGAGCTCGATCACATGAAGGGGCAGCTGGGCGAGCAGCTCGGCGAAGAGAAGATCACGCCGGCGAGCATGAGCGTGAAGGACGACCGGATCGTGGCGGAGCTGGCCAGCGAGGCCGACGCGAGCAGGCTCGCGAAGCTGGCCGGGGACACCCACGCCGTACACGTGGTGGTGCAGACGGGGACCAGGGTCGAGCTCGAGCTCACGCCGCAGTGGCGCAAGGACGTGGCGCAAAAGGGCCTGCAGCAGGTGCTGGAGGTACTGCGCCGGCGCATCGACGATCCGGTCCATGGCGTGCAGGACTCGGTCGTGACGCCCCAGGGTGCGGACCGGGTGATGGTGCAGATCCCGGGAGGCAAGGCCGATCGGGAGGCGGCCCGAAACCTGTTGACGGTCGGGGGCTTCCTCGAGTTCAAGATCGTCGAAGAGCAGGCGCCGAGCGAGGAGCTGCTGCGGGCCAAGTACCCGCAGGGCATCCCCGAGGACAAGACGATCGTCTTCGAGAAGGACAAGACCACCAAGCGAGTGCTCGAGGCTCTCCTCGTCTCGAAGGCCCCCGCGATCACCGGCGACTACCTCGACGACGCCCGCGTGGGATTCGACCGGCAGCAGCGCCCGATCGTGACCTTCACCTTCAACCCCGAAGGCGGAAAGATCTTCCAGGCGCTCACGGAGAAGAGTGTCGGCCGTCGCCTGGCGGTGGTGGTGGATAACGACGTTGCCAGCGCGCCCGTGATCCGGGAGCGGATCGGGGCCCGCGGGCAGATCGACGGCCGGTTCACTTCTCAGGACGCCGCAAACCTGGCCATCGTGCTTCGGTCGGGCTCTCTCTCGATCCCGGTTCCGATCGAGGAGGAGCGCAGCGTGGGCCCGGCCCTCGGTGCAGACTCGATCCGCAGCGGGCTCAACGCCTCGATCCTGGGCCTGTTTTTCGTGGGCGCCTTTGCGGTCATCTACTACCGACTCTCGGGCGTGTATGCGACGATCGCATTGGTTGCGAACCTGCTCCTGATCATCGGCATCATGTCGGCTTTCCGGGCAACGCTCACGCTGCCGGGCATCGCGGGCCTCGTCCTGACGGTCGGCATGGCGATCGACGCCAACGTGATCATCTTCGAGCGAATCCGCGAGGAGCTCCGCAGCGGGAGGCAGATCAAGGCCGCGATCTCGACCGGCTTCAGCAAGGCCTGGATCACGATCCTCGACGCCAACGTTACGACCCTGATCTCGGGCCTCGTGTTGTTCCAGTACGGCACGGGCCCGATCAAGGGCTTCGCCGTCACCCTGTGCATTGGCCTCATCACGTCGGTCTTCACCGCCATGCTGGTCACGCGACTCTGCTTCGACCTGTATCCGGGCGAGCGGCGCGTGCAGCAGCTCTCGATCTGAGACGAGGAGTCGCCCGTGTCGATGGAGATCATCCGGCCCGACACCAATATCGATTTCATCGGCAAGTGGAAGCTCTGCGTCGGAATCTCGCTCGCGGTGATCGGGATCTCGCTGCTCGCGATCCCGGTGCGGGGCATCCGTCTGGGCCTCGACTTCGCCGGTGGCCACGAGATCCAGGTCAAGTTCACGGAGAAGCTCCCGGACGACGAAGGCGTCGTGCGAAGAATCGTGTCCGACCTGGGTGTCAGCGAGCCGACGGTCGTGCGCTTTGGCGAAGCGGATAGCGCGGAGTTCCTGATCCGCTTCCGGGGGCAGGACGGCCAGCAGGGGCAGGTGGCGGACCAGCTCAAGGCCGAGCTGGAACGCGGCGTCGGGCCCGTGGAGCTCGAGCGCGTGGGCTTCGTCGGACCCAGGGTCGGCGCCGAGCTCCAGAGCGCGGGCCTGAAGGCGATCGGGATCTCCTGTCTGCTGATCCTGATCTACATCGGATTCCGTTTCTCACCGCGTTTCGCGCCGGGGGCGGTTGTTGCGCTGATCCACGACATCGTCATCACCTCCGGCGTCTTCGTGATCCTCGGCTACGAGTTCGATCTCACGGTGCTGGCAGCACTGCTGGCGATCCTCGGCTACAGCCTGAACGACACCATCATCGTGTATGACCGGATTCGCGAGAACATGGCGCTCCACACCAAGCACGACCTCGCGGACGTGCTCAACCGGAGCGTGAACCAGACGCTGTCACGGACGCTGCTGACGTCGGGCACGACGCTGCTCGCCGTGTTGGCGCTGCTCGTCGCGGGCGGGCCGATCATCCGGCCCTTCGCGCTGGCCATGGTGATCGGCATCGTCGTGGGGACGTATTCGTCGATCTACATCGCGTCGCCGACGCTGCTGGTGCTGGAACGCCGCTGGGGGGCGCGCGCGACGACGCCGGCCAAGGGGTCTCGCCCCGCCCGCGCGTGAAGCGCGGCAGGAGAGGGCGGGGCGCGAGAGCCGCCGCCCCGGTCGTGCCGGAACGGCGGCTCCTGCGTGGCAATGCCACGCCGCCGGCCAAGGCAGCGCTAGATCAGTCGCGCGGCCTCGCCTTGGCTGCTTGCTGTGCCCGGCAGCGGCGTGGTCGAGGTGCTGGTCGAGGTGCCGGTAGAGGTCGCCGGCCGCGGCTGCGCGGCGGCGCCCTTGGCCGACATCTTCACCGAGCCGTTGAGCACGGCGCCTTCGGCCACCACGAGGCGCGGCGCCTCGACGTCGCCCTCGACGATGCCGGTGGCCTGGATCTCGAGGCGTTCGCCCGCGCTCACGTTGCCCGCGACGCGGCCGATCACGACCACGGTCTTGGCGTGGACCTGCGCCTGCACCTGCCCGCCGGCGCCGATCGTGAGGCGGTTGTTGGGCAGGTCGACCTTGCCCTCCACCTTGCCCTCGATCACGAGGTCCTCGTTGCCGCTCAGGTCCCCCTTGATGACGATCGACTTGCCAATATTCGCCATGTCCCCCCCTCCGCCGATCTTGGGCGGTGCCATCTCCGTCGGACGTCGCTCCGGCGCCGCAGGGGCCGAAGCCACTGCGGGCGCCCTCGGCGGCGCTGTCTGGGTTGTTGCCGTCGGCGGTCGGATTTCCGGCTCCGCCACCGTGCGGCGCTCTTCCGGCCCCTCGTCTCTTCTTCGTCCACTGAAAAGGCTCACGGCTTCCTCCGATCGAAGCTCTGTCGATCTTACCGCATTACGGGAGCGCACCTACCTGATCGATCCGAATGCGATGCGCTTTGAGGATCGTGCCTTGCTGGCGCTCGAGATTCGTGGTCGAGTTCCGGTAGGCCTTGAGGGCGTTGATCTTGCCGCTCTCGGCCGTGACCAGGTCGCTCTCCCGCTGCAGCACATTGAAGGGGGTGGACTCGCCGTTGTCGAGGCGGATCCGCTCGGCGCGGACCTGCTCCGAGGCCGCAGCCACGGAGCGTTCGGCGGCCGCGACGCCCTCCTGCGAGGAGCGGAGGTCGCGGATCGACTTCCGGATGCCGAGGACGATGTCCTGCTCCAGGCGGCGCTCCCGGCCGAGGGTCTTCCGGAGCTCGAACGCGGTCTTATCCGCCGTATGAGTCGCGCTCTGGTTGCCGAGGGGGATCGAGAGGATGCCCCGGGCGGCAAACTGGTCGTTGGGGTTGGCGCCAAAGAAGTCGTTGTTCGCGCGCGACAGGCTCCGTCCGGTATCGACGTCGTTGAGTGCCGTCAGCTGCGAAGGGGTGAGGCCCGCGACGAAGACATTGTTCCTCGCCGCCGGGTTGAACTCTCCAGTCTGGCCCAGGCGGCCGTAGCTCAGGA
>CAYGXT010000042.1:0-13271 GCA_964353695.1 uncultured Myxococcaceae bacterium | reverse complement strand
TGGCAAGGCCGATTGCGGAGGGTGAGCCCGGCGCTGCCGAGCACCTGCGGGAGCGCATCCGTCCGTTCGTGCTGCGGCGCACCAAAGCCGAGGTGGCGCCGGAGCTGCCGCCGCGAACCGACGTGGTGCTGCGCTGCGTGCTGAGCGAAGAAGAGCGCGCGGTCTACGACGCGGTACGCGCCACGACGCTGCGCGAGGTGCAGGAGAAGCTCGCGACCGGCAGCGGCATGATGGCAGCCCTCGAAGCGCTGCTGCGGCTGCGACAGGCGGCTTGCCATTCGGCGCTGGTGCCTGGGCAGCACGCAGAGCGATCGTCGAAGCTCGATCTGCTGCGCGAGACCCTCGAGGAGGTCTGCGCCGAGGAGCATAAGGCCCTGGTCTTCTCCCAGTGGACGAGCCTGCTCGACCTGGTGGAGCCAGAGTTGGAGCGCGCGGGGATCGGCTTCTTGCGCCTCGACGGCTCGACACGCGACCGCGGCGCGGTCGTGGCGGGCTTCCAGGACCCGGCAGGCCCTCCCGTGCTCCTGATCTCGCTCCGAGCCGGCGGTGTCGGCATCAATCTCACGGCGGCGGATCACGTCTTTCTGCTCGACCCGTGGTGGAATCCGGCCGTCGAAGACCAGGCGGCCGATCGTGCACACCGGATCGGCCAGGACCGGCCCGTCCTCGTACACAGATTGGTGTCTGAAGACACGGTCGAAGAGCGCATCCTCGCGCTGCAGGAGCGCAAGCGCGACCTCGCCCGCGCCGCCCTCGGGGAGGCCGGCGCGGCGGCCGCAATCACGCGCGCGGACCTGCTGGCGCTGCTCGCCGAGTGAGACAGAGCGGACGCTACTTCGAGAAGTCTCCGGCCTCGACGGTCGTCATGAGCTTCGGGTCGAGACGCTTGCGAAGCGCCTCGCTCACCTCTGCCGCCTCGAGCTTCTCGATGCGCGCGTCATAGGCGGCATCCCAGTCGAGCGGGCGCCCCTCGTGCAGCCGCTGCACCAGCAGGTTGGCGACATAATCGTCGTCAGCGCGCCGGCCCTTCCGCTCCGAGAGCAGCCCGGTCTTCGCCTCGGCAACCTCCTTGGCGTCGAAGCCCTTCTCGAGGGCCCGGTGCACTTCTTCGTCCACCGCCGCGGCCGCCTTCTTCGTGTTCTCGGGCGCCGACATGGCGTAGGCGAGCCAGGTTCCCCGCTCCTCGAAGGCGGAGGCATTGGTGCTCGAGCCCACGCCATAGCTGAGCCCTTCCTTCTGCCGGATGCGCGTCGCGAGGCGCGAGTTCAGGAAGCCGCCACCCAGCAGGTAATCGGCAAGCACGAAGGCCGGATAGTCCGGGCTGTTCTGGCCCAGGGTAAGCGGAGCGCCGGCGAGGAAGACGGCGCTGCTCTTGTCGGGAAGCTCCAGCACCTCCTTCGCCGTCTCGGTACGGACCGGTCGATCCGGAATACGGACGTACTTCGTGCGGCTCTGCCAGTCGGCAAAGAGCTCCACGGCGAGCGGGCGCAGGGCGGCAGCGTCGAAGTCTCCGACCACGGAGAGCAGACCGTCGCTCGCGCCGTAGAAGGCCTCGTGGAAGCTGGCCAGATCCTCGCGCTTCGCGCTCCTCAACTCCTCGATGTCTTCCTCGAAGGTGGCGACGTAGCCTGGATGGCCCTTCGGATACGGGCTCATCTGGCGGCGCAGGCGATTGAGCCCCGCCACCTTCGGATCGCTCCGGTGCTGCTCGATGCCCGTGATCTCCTCCTTCACGAGCTGGTCGAACTCTGCCTGGGGAAAGGCGGGGTGGCGCAGCAGGTCGGCCACCAGCCGCAGCACGTCGGCCAGGGTGTCCCGGCGAGCCTTCATCTGGATCGTTACGCCCTGCGCACCGCCCGACAGTCTCATCTCGGCGCGCAGCTCGGCCAGGCGGTCCTGGATCTGCTGGCGCGTCATCGTCGTCGTTCCGCGCATCAGCATCGCGGCGGCGAGGTCCGCCGCGGTGGCGCGGTTCTGGAGCGAGCCTTCGTCGCCCAGTCGCAGCGTAAGCACGGCGGCCACGGTTTCGCCGCGGGTCTTCTTCGCCAGCAGCGCCAGCTTCATGCCATTCGCAAGCGGCTCGACCTGCGTCCGTGCCGCAATGTTCTGCGGCGTCGGATCGAAGGTCTCGCCAGCCGCCAGGGCCTCGCGGCCCTGGTAGCTCCCGACCAGCGTCTGGAGGTCGGGCGGCGGCGAAATCTGGGCGCGGTCGGGCTGCGGGGTCGGAACGAAGAGGCCGAGCGTCCGGTTCGAGGGCTTCAGATACTGCTGCGCCACACCCAGCACCTGCTCGGGCGTCACCTTCTCGACCGCATCGCGATACAGGAAGAGCAGGCGCCAGTCGCCGGTGGCGATGAACTCCGAGAGCTCGACGCCGAGATCGTTCGGATCGGCGAGGCTGATCTCGAGATCGCGCAGGATCTTGTTGCGCGCACGGCTGACCTCTTCGGCCGTGGGTGGCGCCGCGGACAGGCCCTCCAGCGTCGCCTTCAGCGCCGTGCTCGCCCGCTCGAGATCGTGGTCGAGGGGCACCTCCGCCAGGAAGGCCATGCTGCCGGCCTCCTTGAGTGCCATATCCCAGGCCGCCACCGAGGTCGCGAGGCCGGGCTCGACCAGGGCCTTGTAGAGCCTCCCCGATGGCGTGTTGCCGAGAACGTCGGAGAGGATCGAGATCGCGGGATAGTCGGGATGCGTCGCTGCCGGCACGTGGTAGACGGCGCCCGCTACCTGCACCTCGCCCACCCGGCGGAGCGTCACCTCCCGCTCGCCGTCCTGGGTCGGCTCCGCGGTGTAGGTCAACTCGATCTTGCGCGTGGGACGCGGGAGCGCACCGAAGGTCTTCGCGATGAAGGCGAGCGTCGCCTCGGGATCGAAGCGGCCGGCCAGGAGCAGCACCGCGTTGTCGGGCTGGTAGTAGGTCCGGTAGAAGCTCTGGAGCCTCTCGATGGGAACGTTCTCGATGTCGGAGCGCGCGCCGATCGGCGTGTGGCCGTAATTGTGCCAGAGATAAGCCGTGCTCATCATGCGCTCGAACAAAACGCTGGTCGGCCGGTTCTCGCCAAGCTCGAACTCGTTGCGCACCACGCTCATCTCGCTGTCGAGATCGCTCCTCGCGATTCGCGAGGCGAGCATGCGGTCGGCCTCCATGCGGAGCGCCCACTCCAGCGTCTGCTTCGAGGCCGGGAACGTCTCGTAGTAGTTGGTGCGGTCGTAGTACGTGCTGCCGTTCATGGCCGAGAAGCGCTGGGTCATCTCGTCGGTGAGGTTCGGATGCTGCTTCGAGCCCTTGAACATCAGGTGCTCGAGCAGGTGGGCCATGCCCGTCTCGCCGTAGCCCTCGTTCCTGGATCCCACGAGATAGGTCACGTTGAGCGTGGTGGTCTGCTTCGACGCGTCCGGAAAGAGCAGGACGCGCAGGCCGTTCGCCAGCCGGTACTCCGTGATGCCCTCGACGCTCGGCCCCTGCGCGACGCCGGGCGGCAGCGCCCGGGCGGCAGAGGCGAAGCTGAGCAGCAGAGCGGCGGCCAAAAAAGGTCGGGACAGCGGTCGGGGCGTCAAGGGTCCTCCTCTGGGTGCGCGGACGGTAGCTTCTCCGCCGGCCCCTACCTCTGGCGTCGCAACCCTGCCCGGTATTCGAGCGCCCCGCAGCCGATGCTGCCGGCCGGGCTCGGCTTCAGCTCGCGCAGGCCTCCGGCTGTGCCCCTCGGCCAAGCCAGCGCTCGAGGGCCCGGGCCAGCGCGTCGCGCTTCACGGGCTTGGCGACGTAATCGTCCATGCCCGCCTCGAGGCAGCGCTCGCGATCTCCGGGCATGGCATTGGCGGTGACGGCAATGATCGGCGTATGCCTGCCCGCGCCTTCGCGGCGGCGGATCTCGCGCGTCGCCTCGAAGCCATCCATCCGCGGCATCTGGCAGTCCATCAGCACGGCGTCGTAGGCGCCGAACGCCATGGCCTTCACGGCCTCGAGGCCGTTCTCCACGACCTCGACCTCGAAGCCGAGCTTCTGGAGCAGCCGCTGCGCCAGCTTCTGGTTGACGGGATTGTCCTCGGCCACCAGCACGCGCGGCGCCGTCGGCGAGCCGGGCTCCGAATCCGCCGCCGATCCCGGCGCTCGCGCGGCAGTCGCGGACTGCGGCCTCGAGGCCCGCTCGGGGAGCGACGCGAGCATGCAATCGTGCAGATGGGATTGGCGCACCGGAAGCGTGATCTGCGCGGCGAAGCCCGCCTCGCGCGCACGCTCGATGCTACGCCGCGAGATCGTGGTCGACAGCAGGAGCGGCTGCAGCCGCGCAATCTCGGGCCGGCCGCGGATCTTCTCCGGCAGCGCGAAGGCCCCATCCGAGGGCAGCGCGTCGGAGAGGAAGACCAGGTCGAAGGGCCGCGCCTCGCCGGCCGCGATACTCGATCGGGCGAGCACGGAGTCGGCATCGGGCGCGCATTCGATCTCGACGCCGAGCCCCTCGAGCTGCTCGCGCAACACCCTACGCTCGCGCTCTCTCGGCTCCGCGATCAGTACGCGCAGGCCGCGCAGCTCGGCGGAGGCCAGCGTGAGGGCCGGCGCCGCGTGCTTGACCTCTACGCGCACCGTGAAGCGGAAGCTGGCCCCCTGGCCCGGGCTGCTCTCGAGCTCGATCTCTCCGCCCAGCATCTCCACCACCTTCTTGCAGATGGCCAGGCCCAGCCCGGTGCCGCCGTATCGGCGGGAGTTGGATTCGTCGGCCTGGGTGAAGGGCTGGAACAGGCGGTCGTGGAGCTCAGGCGGGATGCCAATCCCGGTATCGGTGACGGCGAATCGGAGCCGGGCCTCCGATCCCTGCCCAGGCACGGCACTCGCGGTCACGCTGACGCCGCCGCGCTGGGTGAACTTGATGGCGTTGCCGATCAGTTGATCGAGCACCTGCCGCAGGCGACCCGGATCGCTCGAAACGTAGGCCGGCACCTCGGTATCGATCCGCGCCTCGAGCGAGAGACCCTTCTGCGTCGCGGCCGACCGCGCACGGGACAGGCAGCCCTCGAGCACTTCGCATACAGCGAAGTCAGAGTGCTCGAGGCTCAGATGCCCATCTTCGAGCCCCGAGAAGTCGAGGATCGAATCCACGATACCGAGAAGCTGATCGCCCGATCCCCGAAGCGTCTCGGCGAACTCGCGCTGCTCGGACGAAAGCCCGGTCTCGAGCAGGAGGCCCGTCATTCCAATCACCGCGTTCATCGGCGTTCGGATCTCGTGGCTCATGTTCGTGAGAAACGCCGCCTTTGCTCGGGCTGCTCCCAATGCCTGATCGCGGGCGAGCGCCAGCTCGTCGTTCAGACTTGCGAGCGAGCGCGCCTGCTCTGCGATCCGGTCGCATGCCTGCTCGACCTCCGCGATCCGCGCGCGCTCCGACTCCTCGCCGCGCTTGCGCGAGTCGATGTCGGTGACGCTTCCGATTACCCGAAGTGGTTGGCCCTCGGCGTCGCGGACGGTCATGGCCCGCGACTCGAACCAGCGCCAGCCCCCCTCCCGTGCGCGCAGCCGGTACTCGACGAAGTAGGGAGTGCCGTGCTCGAGGTGCGCCTGCATGGCGCTGAAGGTCGGGGCTCGATCGTCGGGGTGGAGCCGCTCCTCGAAGGTCGCGTAGACCGTCGTCTCCTCCTCCTGCAATCCCACGAGTTCGCGGAAGCGGTCCGAGAAGCGCAGTGTGTCGGTGCCGATCTCCCATTCCATGTAGCCATCGGAGATGGCCTGCACCACGAACTCGAGCCGCTCCTGGCTGTGGGCGAGGGCGGCTGCCAGCGTACGCGCCCGCTCGCGCGCAACGGCGAAGAGCACCCCGCCCACCACGAGCAGGAAGAGAACGGGAATCGCCAAGCTCAAGCAGAACCCCCACCGGCAGCCCGAGGCGCTGCCGGAGCCCCTCTGGCATCGGCAGGAAGATGGCGGAAGTGGAGGGCTTCGTTCGGGTCGCCAGCTGGCATACCCTCCCGGCGGTGTCCGCTCCCGCCCCGTCCCCCTCCCTCGCTGCCCCCCGCCCGCTGCTGCTCTCGTGGCTGCCGGCCCCGGGCGACGGGAACGCTCCCGAAACGCTCTTGGATCGCTTTCTGGGATGGGTCTCTGCCTCGGGCCTAGAGCCGTATCCGGCACAGGAGGAAGCGCTGCTCGAGCTGATGGCCGGCAGGCATCTGATCCTGTCGACGCCGACCGGCTCGGGGAAGTCCCTGATCGCCTCGGCCCTGCACTTCAAGGCGTTGGCCGAGGGAAAGCGCTCCTTCTACACCTGCCCCGTGAAGGCCCTGGCCAGCGAGAAATTCTTCTCCCTCTGCCAGGAGTTCGGCGCCGTCAACGTGGGCATGCTCACGGGCGACGCGAGCATCAACTACGCAGCGCCGATCCTATGCTGCACGGCCGAGGTGCTCTCCAACATGGCGCTGCGTCAGGGGGAGGCCCTCGACGCACCCTATGTGGTGATGGACGAGTTCCACTACTACTCGGACCGCGACCGCGGCATGGCCTGGCAGATCCCGCTGCTGGCGCTGCCGAAGACGACCTTTCTGCTGATGTCGGCGACGCTCGGGCCGACCCTTGGCATCGAGGAGGAGCTGCAACGGCGCACGGGTCGCGAGATCGCCCACGTGACCTCGCGCGTGCGACCCGTCCCCCTCGACTTCGAGTACCGCGAGGAACTGCTGCACGAGAGCATCGAGAAGCTGATAAAGCAGGGCAAGGCGCCGGTCTACGTCGTGAGCTTCACGCAGCGCGAGTGCGCGGAGCTGGCGCAGGCCCTCACCAGCACGACGGTCGCGAGCCGCGAGGAACGCCAGCGCATCGCCGAAGCGATCGGCGGCTTCCGCTTCGACAGCCCTTACGGCAAGGACATGCAGCGCTTCGTTCGGGCCGGAATCGGCATCCATCACGCGGGCCTGCTGCCGAAATACCGCCTGCTGGTGGAGCGGCTCTCGCAGCAGGGCCTGCTCAAGGTGATCTGTGGCACCGACACCCTCGGGGTCGGGGTGAATGTCCCAATCCGCACCGTGCTCTTCACGAAGCTCTGCAAGTTCGACGGCGAGAAGACGACGATCCTCTCCGTACGCGACTTCAAGCAGATCGCGGGCCGGGCCGGGCGCAAAGGCTTCGACGTGCAGGGGAGCGTGGTCTGCGTGGCGCCCGAGCATGTGGTGCTGAACCGCCGCGCCGACGCGAAGGCTGCCGACCCGCGCTCCGGACGCAAGAAGGCCGTGAAGGCGAAGCCGCCCACGAAGGGCTTCTTGCCGTGGAACGAGGAGACCTTCCGGCGCCTGATCGAGCGCGATCCCGAGCCGCTCATCTCGCGCTTCAAGGTCACGCATGGGATGCTGGTGAGCGTGCTGCAGCGCGAGAGCGAGATCGAGAGGCCCGGGAGCGGCTACCGCGCGCTCATTACGCTGATCGAGCGCTCCCACGAAGATGCGCGCGTAAAGCACAGGCTCCGGCGCGAAGCCGCTCTGCTCTTTCGCTCGCTGCGGCGCGCGGGCATCGTCGAGATCGTCGTGGACGCACGCAGCGGGAAGCGCGGCGTACGCGTCCACGAGGACTTGCAGCGGGATTTCTCGCTGCATCAGACGCTCTCGCTCTATCTGGTGGACGCAGCGTCCGCTCTCGATCCGGCCTCGCCCAGCCACGCCCTCGACCTGCTGAGCCTGGTGGAGGCCATCCTCGAGAACCCACGCCCGGTATTGTTTCGGCAGGTGGACCGCGCGAAGGGCCAACTCGTGGCGGAGCTGAAGGCGAAGGGCGTGCCCTACGAAGACCGGATCCGCGAGCTCGAGGACGTGACCTGGCCGAAGCCCCTGGCAGAATTTCTCTACGCCACATTCAACCTCTTTGCCGAGAAACATCCCTGGCTCGAAGCCGAGAGCATCCGGCCGAAGTCGATTGCACGCGAGATGGCCGAGAGCTTCATGGGCTTCCACGACTACGTGCGCCAGCTCGGCCTCGAGCGCAGCGAGGGCCTGCTGCTGCGCTACCTGGGGCAGGTCTACACGACACTCAGCCAGTCTGTGCCGGAGGCGCTGCGTACCGAAGATCTGGAGGAGATCCGCGCGTATCTTCGCGCCATGCTCGAGCAGGTGGATGCCAGCCTGGTCGAAGAGTGGGAGCTGCTGGTGCACCCGGATCCCTCGCGTCCGGCGGCAGACGCGGCAGTCATGCCAGCCCGGCGCGAGCGCGACGTCGCCGCCGATCCGCGCGTGTTCGCGGCGCGCGTGCGGCAGGAATGGCATCGGCTGGTGCAGGCGCTGGCCGCACGCGACTGGGAGGAAGCCGCCCGCTGCGTACGCGAGGATCCGGATGATCTCTGGGAGCCGCGGCGCTTCCAGGCGGAGCTCGCACCTTTCTTCGCCGAGTACGGCGAGATCGTGACGACGCCCGACGCGCGGCGCGCGGATCGCACGACGATCCTGAACACCGGGCCGCGCACCTGGGACGTGATGCAGACGCTGGTAGACCCGCAGGGCGACGAGCTCTGGTGTCTCTTCGGCCACGTCGATCTCAGACAAGAAACGGCGCCCGAGGGCCCGATCCTTCGGATGCGGAGGATCGGAACGTGATCGAGACCTCGACGCCGCGGCCTCGCGCAATCGCCCTCGGAGTCCAGCTCCAGGGCGTCTCGGACGAGGAGCACGCCTCCTCGCTCGCTGAGCTCTCGCGGCTGGCAAAGACACTCGGCTACGACGTGGTCGGGCGTGTGACACAGAAACGCCAAGCGCTCGCACCCGGCGCCGTGGTTGGCGAGGGCAAGCTCGAGGATCTGGTACGCCTCGCCACCGACGCCGAGTCCGTGCTGGTGGACCACGAGATCACGCCCTCCCAGGCCCGGAACCTCGAGAAAGCCACGGGCAAGGAGGTGCTCGACCGCACGGCGGTGATCCTCGCGATCTTCCATCGCCATGCGCGCAGCCGCGAGGCGAGGCTCCAGGTCGAGCTGGCTCGACTGGCCTATCTAGCGCCGAGGCTGCGCACGAGCGGCGCCAGCTACGACCGTCAGGGGGGAGGCATCGGCAGCAAGGGCGTCGGCGAGTCGCACCTCGAGCTCGACCGCCGCAAGCTCCGCGACCGTATGGCCGAGCTTCGCCGCGAGCTGGCCTCCATCGAGCGCGAGGGCGGCACGCGGCGCAGGCGCCGCGCCGAGCAGGCCACGGCATCTCTGGTCGGCTACACCAATGCAGGCAAGTCGTCGCTGATGCGCGCCCTCACGGGCAGCGCCGTCTTCGTCGCCGACCGGCTCTTCGCCACGCTCGATACCACGGTGCGAGCGCTCGATCCGCCGACGCAGCCGCGCATCCTCGTGTCCGACACCGTCGGCTTCATCAAGAAGCTCCCGCACGACCTCGTGGCCTCCTTCCGCTCGACGCTGCAGGAGGCCCGCGAGGCCGACCTCCAGCTCCACGTGGCGGACGTGTCGGATCCGGCCTTTCGGGCGCAGCTCGAGGTCACGCGCCAGGTGCTGCATGAGATCGGCGCCGACGGCACGCCCGTGCTGCTCGTTCTCAACAAACGCGACCGGCTGGAGCCGGGGCGCGAAGAAGAGCTCGCCGCAGAGCTCCCGGAAGCGATCCTGGTCTCGGCGAAGCGCCCCGAGGACGTGGCGCGGCTGCGCGAGCGGATCCTGGCCTTCTTCGAGCAGGACATGGAAGAGACGGAGTTGCACGTCCCCTACACCCGCCAGAAGCTCCTGGCCGAGATCCACGAGGGCTACCGCGTGCTGTCGGAGTCGCACGACGAGCAAGGCACGCTCGTGCGGCTGCGCGCACGACCCGAGCAGATCGCGCGGCTGCGGGCGGCGCTCGAGCAGGACGGGCGCTAGCCTCGTCCGGCCGTAAACGCGTGGAGGAGCGGATGTCCGAGGAGACGAAGCCGGAAGGCGCGAGCCCGACACCGAAGGGTGACGAGGGGCGACGCTCGATGGGTCCTTTCGACCATCCGTGGTTCTTGCCCGGGCTGCTCTACGGGTTCGCAATCTGGTTCGGCTACGACGGCTGGCTGAACCCGAACATCAAGTCCGTGGCCTTCAACCGCGTGATGGCGCCTCTCTGGCTGGCTGGCGCGATCTATTACACGGTCCAGAATCTTCGCGACCGGCGACGGAAGCGTGAGCACGCGGAGTCGCCGCCGCCCTCGAAGACCGACTGACGTTCTCAGTGGACTCCGCACGCCTGCGGCGCGCTGCGCTTGCCTCAGTCTTTCTCGGAGACGTAGCGGACCCGGAGTACCGTGAAGCGAGCGCGACCGGCCGGGCGCACGACCACGACCTGATCGCCCTCCTCCTTGCGTAGCAGCGCACGCGCCACGGGAGAGTCGATGCTGATGTGGCCGGCCCCGGCATCGGACTCATCGGGGCCGACGATGCGATACTCGACCTCCTCGCCCTGCTCGCTCTCGAGCGTGACCCATGCGCCGAAGAAGATCCTGCCCTCCTGTGTTACCGAAGGGCTCACCACCTGCAGCTCATCGAGACGTTTGCGCAGAAAGTGCACGCGCCGGTCGATCTCGCGCAGCCGCTTCTTGCCGTAGATGTATTCGGCGTTCTCGGAGCGATCGCCCTGGGCCGCTGCGGCCGTCACCTCGCGCGTGACGCGCGGGCGCTCGACGAGCCAGAGCTGATCGAGCTCCTGCTCGAGGCGGCGACGCCCTTCGGGTGTGATGTAGGGCGAGCGACGCGGCAGGCCCGACTCCGGCGGATTCGACATCGTCTCTCAGTCTCTCGCAGCATCGGCCCCGGGACGAGTCGCCTGGCTGCGAAGCAGCGCCTCGGCGCGCACGAGATCCTCGGGCGTGTTGACGTTCAAGAGGGCCGTGCCGGCGGGATCGAGGACTCGCAGCCTCTCGCCTTCGATCCAGGTTACGCGCAGCGTGTCGAGCAGCCCGTGGAGCGCAAGCTCGCCGGCTGCGAGCTGCTTCCGAGCGCGCGCAAGGACGGGCAGCCGGTGGTAGACGGCACACAGAGGCTGCGCTTTTGGCACGGGTCGCGGTACGACGGCGTCCGCATCCGCACCGGCCGCTGTGGCCAGCCCGCGCAGGAAGGCATCCGTCACTAGCGGTAGATCCGTCGCGACCACCAGCACGCGCTCGCCACGGGCGGCCTCGAGGGCGGCCACCAGCCCCCGGAGCGCACAGCGCGGGCCCTCTGGGTCGGCCACTGCGCGGCCCTTTGCGTCGGCGGGCGGCGTACCACCGACCAGCAACACCTCGTCGCAGAGGGCATCGAGGGCAAGCGCGATGCGCGTTGCGCCGGCGACACCAGCCACGGCGAGCGCGGCCTTGTCTCGCCCCATACGCGACGATGCGCCCCCCAGCAGGACGGCGCCGCTCAGGCCCGCAACGCGCTGCCGCGCGGCGACCCGCGCGAGATCAGTAGCCCGGCTCATCGGCCGCGAGGAAGCTCTCGTCGAGCACCTGTACCGTGGCCTTCTCGCCGGCCCGCAGCTCCGTCGCCTCGGCCGGAAAGATCAGCAGCCCCTGCGCCAGTGACATCGAGCGCAGCACGCCGGAGCTCTGGGTGCCCGTGCTGCTCGCCAGCAGCTCGCCGCCACGGCGCTCGAGCCGAACGCGTACGAAGTGCAAGCGGCCTCCGCTCTTGCGCAGAGGCTCCACCAGCGTCGCCTGCAGCGTCGGCCGGAACAGCCGCGTGAAACCGAGCTGCCGCCGCAGCACGGGCCGTACGAACTGCTCGAAGGTCACCATCGCCGAAACCGGATTGCCGGGCAGGCCGAACACGAGTGGGCCCGTCTCGCCGAAGCGGCCGAAGACGAGGGGATGACCCGGCCTCATGTCCACGCCCCAGAACAGGAGCGTGCAGCCGAGCTTCTCGAGCACGGGACGCACGTAGTCATGATCGCCCACCGAGACGCCGGCCGAGCTCATGATCACGTCGCAGTGTAGGCCGCGCCGAAGCACTGCCTCGAGCTCCGCCGGCGTATCGCGCGCGATCCCGAGGTAGATCGGCTCGGCTCCGGCCTCGCGGCACTGCGCGGCGAGCGAGTACGAGTTCGAGGACACGATGCGCCCACCGGCCGGGTCGCCGTCGATCTCCACCAGCTCGTCACCACCGGAGAGGATGGCGACGCGTGGCCGCTGGTGGACGGCGACCTGGCTGCGACCGAGCGAGGCGAGCAGGCCGATCTCGGCCGCAAAGATCGGGGACCCTGCGGCCAGGATCTGATCCCCTGCGCGGATGTCCTCCCCGGCCCGCCGCACGTCTTGCCCAGCGGGCAGGGCAACACGGACGAGGACACGGGCTCCCTCGCGGGTCGTCTCCTCCTGCCGCACGACGACGTCAGCCCCGGGGGGCATAGGGGCGCCCGTGAAGATGCGTGCAGCCTGCTCGCTTCCGATGCTGCCGGCCGCGCTGGCTCCGGCCGCTACTTCGAAGAGCACGTCGAGGGCTCGCGGGCTGCCGGCCGAGGCCCCCTCGAGATCGGCCGCACGGGCGGCGTAGCCGTCCATGGCCGAGCAGTCCGCCGGCGGAAGCGTGCGGGCCGAAAGGATCGACTCGCCGAGGACACGGCCTGCTGCCACAGCGATCGGCACTCTCTCGAAGGGCAGCGCTGTTGCCTCCTCGAGCACTGCCCGAAGTGCCTCGGACGCCGTAAGACCTCTGCGCATGCTGCTCACGGTATCGGCCTCTCGACGCTCGGGGAAGCGCCTCCTTCCTCGACGTCCCTCGAGCCCATGGCTACGCTGCCCAAGGATTAGGCACGTCGCCGGGTAGAGGACGCTATGCCGCCGCGCGATCTCGCCCACCTGCTCGATGCGCTGCCGGACGGCGTGGTGGTGCTGGACCGAGCCGGCTGCGTGGAGCAGGTCAATGCCGAGGCCAGCCGCATCCTTGGCCTCTCGCTGGACACCCTGGCCGGGCGGCCCGTGGAGAAGCTCCTCGGCGCCAGCCACGCCGTGGCGCGACTCGCACGCGAGGCTCTCGGCCAAGGGGGCACCAGCCTCGAGAGCGAGTGCCTGGTGCCCCAGCGCTTCGGCCCAGCCCTGGTGATCGAGGTGGCCGCGGCGCCACTCTTCGACGGCGGCACGACAGTCGACGGCGCCGTCCTCGCGCTCCGCGACCGCACGCTGCAGCAGCAGCTCTCGCACATCGTCTCCGAACGCGAGCGGCTCGTGGCCTTCGGCCGGATCGCCGCGGGCATCGCGCACGAGGTGAAGAATCCTCTCGGTGGTATCCGCGGCGCCGGCGAGCTGCTGGCGCTGCGTGCGGCAGACAAGAAGACGCGCGAGGCAGCCGAGTTGATCGTGCGAGAGGCCGACCGCA